>CAKZKY010000114.1 GCA_937124575.1 uncultured Pseudomonadota bacterium
CATTGCGAACATACCGTTGCAGGGACATCCCTTACGACTACAACTCCAAAGCCTAAATCTACTGTGAATGTGGTTTTCCCTGCTTTTTTACTTCCACCACATAGTGGGCACTTATCTGTCAATGTATCAGTTGCCATGTTTCCTCCTTGTTTTGTAATCTGATTTAAAATGCTCCGAATCAGGTCTATATGCAGTGATTACAAAACAACGAATATTGTGTGAATCAATCGCTGAAATAACGTGAAATGGCTTTTCTTCAAACCACCCCAAAAACAATGCGCTTGGATAAGGCTGATCATCTGGATAATCTTCAATTATTTCACCCGACAATAAAACCTCTTTAACAACTTCCCTGGAAATTATCCTTTCCATCATCCTCTCAAATGCATGCTTTTGCCATTCAATATTTCCGGTCTCAATGGCTATTTTTAGCTTATCCCTGTCCAACTGATAATTTATTCTCCTGGATACTGATTTTTTACCCAGTTAGAAAGCCCCGCAGCTCTGCTCTGGGTATGGTGGTTGTTTCTTTTTAAGCGTACCCCGTTAGAGATTTATCTCTAAACAGGGCGAACAACGGGGTTTAATCCCCCGTGTGATCTTTCCCGTTAGAATGTTGAAAATTTTCAAACGGGTTTGCTGCGGTTTTCATGATTTTGTTCTTTATAACTAATGTCCCATGCCCGGGTGCCCCCCGGATGAGGAGAATAACAAATTTCACGAATGATAATGAATGGTTTCATATTCGTGTCATTCGCTGTAATTTGTGTTATTCGATTCAATTTTCAAATTAAAACAGCTTAAAGAACATAATATAGCTGGTGCCTTTGCCGCCTACAGCGCCTGAGGTATGGGATTCTACAATTGCCGCAACAAGATCATCATTTCCGTCATTGTCGGCATCCTTCACCTGGTAGTCGGCAATATATCCATCTACTTCTCTTGTTTTCCATATTGATAGTAACATGTCTTGTTCCCATACCAGATTGTGAATCTCACCGCTTGAAAAACTTCTTGTTTTTTCTAAAAGGCCAAAGCCTGATGATTGGTTTTTATTGATAGTGATTTCACTGAGACCATCTCCGTCAAGATCTTTTACAACGATTCTCCCCGGGATAAAGACCCGCCAGGCAGGGGATGACCCTGCCCTGTAAACGTCGTCCCGTTTCTTAAGAGTTTCGTAAAAATTGTTTGTTCCACCCCAATCACCCTTCCCCTTCCAGATAAACTTGCCATCAGAGGAAAACATCCTTAATTGACCGACTTCATCAATTTGAAACATATCTATTTTACCATGCTCCCTGACCTCTCCTAATGCAAGGCCAAAGATTTTTGTCTCTTTTGGAAAGGGCATCTTGGGTCCTTTTTCAAAAGCATTCTTTTTCCAGATAAATTTATAGATAGACCCGCTGATTAGACCATCGGCGCCCATCTGTTGTCCCATTAAAACAGGTCCATCTTTTGGGTGTTGGAGTACCCTGAAGAACCATCCTGCCTTACGGGTGATGGTTCTGAACTCTCCCCCTTCAAATTCGATGATCATGGACTGGAGGTTGTCATCAACGACAGAGGATACGATGATTTCAGCAACCCCATTTCGGTTCACATCCGCTACATCAAGAGTTAGAAAATTATGCTGGTATCCTGCTTCAATTTTTCGAAAGAGACTCAATCTATCTCCATCATACTTAAAGATATAGATGTTGTGGTGATCCATCACGACCACTTCGTTTTTCTTATCTCCATCCACATCGCCGATATCGAGGCCCTTGATTTCAAAGGGGAAGGTCTGACTCTTTTTGAACCCCAATCCTTCCGGTCCGATTCTTCCAATCTCCCTATCCGGTCGGATGAGGTGTGCAGATTTAGGATCGGACGGACGGGCTGTAGTAACCCTGCGCCCCAGGATTCTGAATCCGATATCCTGAGCGAAATCGCCGATCTTGAGCATGACATCGTCAATCCCCTTATGCTGGGTGAAAGCGCCGAGAGGAGGCTTCTCCTCGGTGATGGGGATCAGCCGGGCGTCGAGGCTGATATAATTGCCGATCTTGGTGATACTTCCGAGGACGACATAGTCCGCCCCGATTCTCCTGCCGGCCTCTTTTGCCACGGTCTCGTCGAGACGCAAGGGCCTCATCTCCCAGAGGGTTCTCTCCACGATGGTCCGTTCAATGACGATGATTCTCCCTTCCACCGTAATCCGGGAAGTGAGAATGTCATTAATGCCTTCCCTCAGGTAGTCGAGATTCTCCTGACTATGGATGAGGAAGGGGAGGATGGCCACCTTATAAACCTTGCCGGTATCTTTTGGCTGGGCAAAAGGGTGAGAGGGAAGAATGAGAAGGGAGAGTAAACATAAAGTAATAATGAGTTTAAATTTCATGGAAAGTCCTTTCTTAAAAATAATTCTCGAATCCCCTATCTACCATTAAGCAAAGGAAGTGA
>CAKZKY010000115.1 GCA_937124575.1 uncultured Pseudomonadota bacterium
TTTTTGTGAAATAATGCACTGAAAGTTTTTTGAAGGAGAGTTTTATGAATAGCCTGGATATCCATATCGGAGAGATTCTGGCGAGAAATGGACGCCTCTATCCGAATGACATAGCTCTTATCGAGAGGTCGCCGGCAGAAGGCAAGAGGCGAGAGATCACCTGGAAGCAGTTCGATGAGCAGGCCAACCGGTTTGCTAATGTCCTCACACAGAAAGGCATCAAGAAGGGGGATAAAGTCATCCATCTGATGATGAACTCCCTCGAATGGCTCATCGCCTACTTCGGTATCATCCGCACAGGAGCCTGGGCTGTGCCACTCAACTTCCGTTTTTCGGGAAGCGATATTAAATATTGCTGTGAGGTCGCAGAGCCTCAGAGCATGATCTTCGGTGAGGAGTTCATCGACCGGGTGACCGCCATCAAGGATGAACTGCCCACGGTCAAAGACTACATCTTTGTCGGAAAGGAATTACCCAACTTTTCTGAGCCATTTGAACGCATTTTGGAAAGAGCTCCCTCCACTCCTTTAAAGGTTGACATTCGCTATGATGATCCCTGTGGTCTCTATTTTACCTCAGGCACAACCGGTCAACCCAAACCGATCCTGCTGACTCACAAAAACATGGTCTGTGCCTGCATCACAGAGAATCACCACCATTATCAGACGAAAAGAGACAGTTTTATTCTCATTCCTCCACTCTATCATACCGGAGCCAAGATGCACTGGTTCGGCAGTTTCATTGTGGGAGGGGTGGGGATCATCTTAAAGGGGATTCAGCCTGAGTGGATCCTTCAGGCAATCAGCGAGGAGAAAGCCACCATCATTTTCCTACTTGTGCCCTGGGCTCAAGACATCCTTCTGAAGCTCGACAGTGGAGAGCTAAAATTGAAGGACTACGAACTCAGTCAGTGGAGGCTGATGCACATTGGAGCCCAACCCGTTCCTCCATCTCTGGTTAAACACTGGAAGGAGTATTTCCCGAAGATGCAGTATGATACCAATTACGGTTTGAGCGAGTCAACCGGCCCAGGTTGTGTCCACCTTGGGATCGAAAATGAGCACAAGGTCGGAGCCATTGGCCTTCCTGGATTTAATTGGGAGGCCCGTATTGTGGATGAGGAAGGCAATGAGGTGAAGAAGGGCGATGTTGGAGAGCTGGTCGTGCGGGGAGATGGTGTGATGAGGGAGTATTATAAGAATCCTGAGGCCACGGCAAAGACGCTCCGTAACGGATGGCTCTATACGGGCGATATGGGAAGGCTGGATGAGGATGATTTCATCTATCTGGTCGATCGCAAGAAAGATCTCATCATCTGCGGAGGCGAAAATGTCTTTCCCGTAGAAGTGGAGGATTTTCTCCACACCTTGCCCGGAGTTAAGGATGTGGCTGCGATTGGATTGCCGGATGAGCGTTTGGGAGAGGTTGTTGGTGTGATTGTGGAGGTTGTGCCAGGCAAGACCTTGACCGAGGTGGAGGTTTTAAGCTTTTGTGAACCATTACCCCGATACAAGCGACCCCGCAAGGTCTTTTTCGGTGAAGTCCCGCGCAATCCCACCGGCAAGATTGAGAAGCCCAAACTGAGGAAGAAGTATATCGGGATGGAGGAGGCGTTTAAGATAAAGTAGAAAGTAGAAAGTAGGGGGTGGAAAGTAGAAGGTGAAAGGCGAACGGACAATGAAAAAGTCGGTTCGCCTTTTTATTTAAGACGACCGAACCTGAGCAATTTTAGTCGTGGCAAAAGAGAGGGCTTTATAAGACTCAACCAAATTGTGGTAGGTGAGGATTTATGTTATCTATTTAGAAGATTCGCACATTGCGAGGAGATATGGTTTTGATTTTGGGTATTGATATTGGGTCAGCTGTTTCAAAAGGGATTGCCCTCGACGATCAGGGTCAAGTGGCTCAATATGAGTGTCCCTCCGGCGGCGATTTTAGACTGACTGCCGAAAAGGTTAGGGGCGAGTTGCTTTCTCAGTCAGGAAAAACAGAGAGGGATGTCTTGCGAACCATTGCCACAGGATATGGATCGAAGATGGTCCCCTATGCAGATGAGATTAAATCAGAAATAGTCTGTCTTGCAAAAGGGATTTCAGCCCTTCTTCCTACCGTGAGGACGGTCGTGGATGTAGGAGATCTTTACACCAAGGTTCTCCGCACCGATGGGAATGGAGGGGTTCACAATTTTTTATTGAGCGGTAAATGTGCAGGAGGCAGCGGAAGGATCCTTCAGGTGATTGCCAAAGTTCTCCAAGTCAATGTGGAGGAGATCGGTCCCTTGTCTTTAAAATCGAAAAAGAGGGTTGATTTCAATACCGGGTGTGCAGTCTTTGCAGAGACAGAGGCGATCTCTCGGCTCTCCCAAGAGGTCAAAAAGGAGGACCTTTTGGCAGGCCTGCACCGGGCCCTTGCAGCCCAGATCAACAGTCTGGCCGAAAGGATCGGCGTGGAGCCGGATGTCGGCATGACCGGTGGCGGAGCCCGAGACATCGGATTGGTAGAGGCCCTGAAAGAGATCCGAGGACAGGATATCCTCGTCCCAACCAATCCCCAGATGACCGCAGCCTTGGGGGCGGCACAAATCGCCATGGAGAGCTTGGAATCAACAGGCCATTAGAAAGATTCCGGACCATCAAGCGATATTATCTATCCGCTGAAACTTGAAAGACTGAAAACAATGAGGAAGGAGACGGAAATGAAAAAACATCTTTTGATTATCAGTATCTTAGGCGTCACTTTGTTTCTGCTATACGGGGCATCCAGGGCTGCAGACTTAATGAAGGATTTTGTTTCTTTTGATAGGGCCTATATCCCTGCCCTTGCCCTCACCAGCCAGGGGAAAATGGAAGAATCCAAAACGGCGATGAACTTTTTGAAAGAAAATTGGAAGGCGTTTAAGAAAACCTATAAAACTTTTAAGAAGAAAGATTTGGAATGGGAAAAAGATTTCGATAAAGTGGAGCAGGCCATTGTGGATGCAGATAAGATTATTTTGAATGAGAAGGACCTTTTGAAAGCCCATGATGTTTTAGAAGAGATCCGGATGATTTTTATGAAGTTGAGGAAAAGAAATAATATGGATTATTTTGTTGACTACTTAACTGAATTTCATGAACCCATGGAGGTCATTGTTTTAACAGCTAAGGGAAAGACCCCCGAAACTTTGACGGATGGAGACGTCCGCGGAATTCAAACATCGCTCAATGAAGCTTTATCCCTTTGGAAAAAAATTGAAAATGTGAAATTCGATGAGAAGCTTTTCGGTTTCTCTCCTGATAAGACGATCAAAATAAAAAATTATATCAAATCGGAATCCGAGACGCTCAATAAGCTTCAGCAGACCATGGCCAGCAAAGACAAAAAAGCGATGATACAAGCCGCCGTTGCCATTAAACCAAATTTTGCTAATTTATTTATGATGTTTGGAGATTTTGAAAGGATAAAGTAGGGCAGTGGATTTCTGAAAGAAGATCATACAGGTTTAGCGGAAAAGGGAGGCTAATAGGAGAAGAGCGATGGATCACAAACAGGACGATATTTTGAGAACAGTCGAAAGATACTATCAGGATTATGGGTTAAGGGCAAAAAAGCTTGAAAAAGAAGGGAGAAAGATCATTGGGTATGTCTGTTCTTTTGTGCCACTGGAGATCATCACCGCCTCCAGAGCCATCCCTTTTCGGGTGAGAGGGGATATTCACGAACCCATTACGATGGGAGACACACTTCTTGAGACAATCGTCTGTCCCTATTACCGGAGTTGTTTTGATCTGTCCGTCAAAGAGAAGTATGCGTTTCTCTCCGGCATAGTGATTCCCCATGGATGCGATAGCATGGTCCGAAGTTTCAGCACCTGGAGTTATGGACTGCCTTTCTCCTATTTTCACTTTGTGAATATCCCTTCTGTCTGCGAAGCGTCTTCCTTTGAGTTCTTCGGGGAGGAGTTGAACACCTTCAGAAAGAGTTTGGAGAAATTTTTAGGAACAACGATATCCGAAGAGAGCTTAAAACAGGCGATTCAGATCCATAATGAGAACCGGGATAAGGTAAGGGCGCTCTATGAATTGAGAAAATCGGACCCCCCTCTCATCTCGGGAACCGAATTGACGATGACCCTGACGGTCGGATCGAGTCTCCCAATTGAAGAGTCGAATAGCCTCTTCGATCAGGTTTTATCAGAGGTGAAGCACCGGAAGGCATCTTCCCTGAAGAGGGGACCGAGGATTCTTATAGATGGCGCCTGTCTTGACAATATCGAATTGATTCGATTGGTCGAAGAATTAGGGGGCCATGTCGTCGCAGATACCCTTTGCAACGGGGCCAGGGATCATCTTCCTAAGACGGATCTGAATCGAAATCCTATCGATGCCTTAGCCCGTCGTTATCTGGATAAGATCAATTGTCCAAAGACTTACAGAGCCAATAAGACGGGAACGTTTGAAGGGGATATAGCCAACCGCTTTGGCGATATCGGAGCCTATGCCAGAGAGTTTAAAGTGAATGGGGCGATTCTCTATGTGTATAAGTATTGCGATCCCTTCGGTTTTGAAGTCCCTGCCCGCAAGGCTTACTATCAGTCGCTCAACGTTCCCTTGCTTCACCTGGAGGATATCTATTCAGCTGGAACCATGGGCCAATTGAGAACCCGAATTCAGGCCTTTCTGGAAATGATCGGGTAATGTTGGAGGCTGATAAAATTAGTCTATAGGTTAAGGGTCTGTACGATACCAGCCGACAGACAGATTAAAGACTTGTACCTATAATTGCGATCGCAATTATAGGTACAAGTGGGATTTTCGGGGTAGTTTGTGATGAGGGTGAAAGGAGGTTTGAATCATGGCTGAAGAGCAGAAAGAGGCGAAACCCAAAAAGAGGATGACGGCCACGAAGGCAGCGGCTACTATCGGCCCCATGGTGAAAGAGTTTATCACCGGAACCCTACAGGCCAGAGCTGAGGGAAAACAGAAATTGGCCTACACCTTCATCGTCTGCCATCACGAAGAGATCTTCCGGGCGCTCGATGTGATACCAATATGGACAGAAAATTTCGCTGGCGTCTGCGGTGCCAAGAGAGATGCAGAGCGATTCCTTCAAAGGGCTGAATCGCTCGGCCTCTCCCGCTCCTTATGCACGTACGCCCTCTGCGGGATCGGTTTTGATCAATGGCGGGAAGAACTGGGCCAGATGCCTCCAGATGCTCCCTGGGGAGGAATGGCCAGGCCTGACTTTATGATCTCCAGCGGCCAGATCCTCTGTGACCCACGATCGAAGTGGTATCAGGCTTCACAACAGTTCATGCCCGATGTCCCCATCTATAATATCGATCTTCCCTACCCCCTCTTCCAGAGAAACCAGGATCACCGCGATGTTTGGGAATACTACCACAAATATATTGTCAAACAGTTGCGCGGGCTGGTTAGTTTCATCGAAGAGCAGACGAAGAAGAAGATGGATTATGATCGTCTGAGGGAGTTGGTGGATTTAAGCGATCGGACATGGAACCTGATCGAGGAGACCTACGATCTTCGAAAAGCCGTGCCTTGCCCGATGGGCACAGGGGATGCCATGAATACCATGGTGCCTATCAACTTCATGATGGCCACTCAGAAGGCTTATGATTTCTTTTTGGACCTAAAGAAAGAGTTGGAGGAGAAGATTGCCAAAGGCGAGGGAGAGGTTGAAGACGAAAAATATCGGCTCATGTGGGGAGGCGGATTGCCGGCCTGGTATGCCCTGAACGATTTTAACTATTTCAATAGCAAGGGGGCTTCTTTTCCGGTTGAGACGACCTATCGCATGGTTGCACCTCTTCATCAGATGGACCTGCCCGAGACAAAAGATCCGATTGAACATCTGGCATGGAGATGGCTTGGATACTGGACCTTCTGGTATGATCGAGCGAAGAAGCGGCCGGATTCCGAACCCGATGTGGAACGTCTCATCAACCGGATCGAAGAATATAAAATCGATGGTGTGGTCATGCATGAGGCATTCTCCTGCCGAACCTGGCATGTAGGCCTGATCTGGCAGTTACACCATCTGGCAAAGATTTATAAACCCATTCCTCTCTATGTCGTTGGTAAAGATGGGAGGAAAGAGAAGGTTTACAGGGAACTTCCTTCTCTCATCCTGGAAAGTGACATCATTGATATGACCTCTTATTCCGAACTGGATACCAGAAACAAGATTGATGCCTTCATCGAAACACTGGAATCCGTTCGAATGAACAAGGCTGCCTAACTTCACCCACAGACGATCGTAGGAAACGCATATATGCGTTCCCTACAGGGATTGAACGTTGACCTCCTTTTTTGCGGGCATTGACATCGGTTCTACAATGACGAAGGTGGTGATTCTCAATCAGGGAGTCATCGCCTCCGTCATCGGACCCACCGGTCCAGAACAGCGGCGCCTGGCCAACAAGGTTATGGAAGAGGCGTTAAATAAGGCCTCCCTTTCCTTCTCGCAGATCACCTACATCGTTTCCACAGGATATGGAAGGATTAATGTCCCTTTTTCCGACAAGCAGTTTACCGAGATCACTTGTCATGCCAAGGGGATTATTCATCTCTTCCCGAAGGCGAGAACGGTCATTGATATTGGCGGACAAGATGTGAAAGGGATCAAGATCGATGGTTCAGGGAAGATCCTCGATTTTGTGATGAATGATAAGTGTGCGGCTGGCAGCGGTCGATTCATCGAGGTGATTGCCGATACCCTTGGTGTTTCGTTGGATCGGGTAGGAGAACTTTCCCTTCGAAGCAGAAGCCCTGCAAAGATCAGCAATATCTGCACGATCTGGGCGCAACAGGAGGTGGCATCGAGTCTGGCCGAAGGGGTGGCTGTGGAAGATCTGTTGGCAGGGGTTCATCAATCGCTTGCTGAAAGGATTGTCCGAATGGTTAGCCGGCTAAAAGTAGAGCCATCCGTCATTGTGACGGGAGGTGGGGGGATGAACAGGGGGTTGATTAAAGCGCTTTCTGAGCAGTTGGGCCAGGCGATATTGGTGCCTGAAGCGCCTCTGCTGACCGGAGCACTTGGCGCCGCCTTAATGGGCAAAGAGATCGTGGAAAAGGCCAGAAAGAGCCATACCGTCCTCGAAACCAGAGAGCGCATCTTAGAAGAGATAGAGGTCTTGTAGAATAAACATTCCCCTCTGATTCGATGTTTTTGGTATTCGAAGAAATAAGGACCACAGGAATTCAAAAACGGTTTCACTTCGGCCAGGTTGAGCCTGGCGAAGGAGAAAGATTGGGGTGGAGAAGGAACGTATAGAAGAAGTTCATTTTGGTCCAGTCTGGTTTATTCCCGGAGAGAATCAAGGGAAGTATCCTTTTTGCCATTCTTTATATATCGAAGACGCAGGTATTCTCATTGATCCAGCCTCAGATCGAACACGGCTTGCCAGGCTGCGCGATGAGAACAGAGTCAATGCGGTCTGGCTCAGCCATGTCCACGAAGATCATTTTATGCATCTCGACCTATTTGATGATCTACCTCTCTGGGTTTCAGAGAAGGAGGTTGTTCCGCTATCAGATATTGATCTCTTTCTTGACTGGTATGGAATGGATTATGGGGAGTATCGAGCATATTGGAGGCAGATGATTCAGGAACAGTTTCACTTCAAACCGAGAAAGCCTGCAGGATTTCTCCAGGGCGGCCAGATCCTGGATCTTGGAGTACAGACCGTGGAAGTCATCTCAACCCCAGGACATACGCCCGGCCATCTCGGGTTCCTTTTTAGAGAAATAGGGATCCTTTTCATAGGAGATTATGACCTTGCTCCATTTGGTCCCTATTATGGTGATGCCCACTCGAGCATCGAAGAGACGATCGAATCCGTATTACGGTTAAAGCAAATTCCGGCAAACATTCTGATCTCGAGCCATGAGAAAGGGGTTTTCCAAAATACACAGATGC
>CAKZKY010000116.1 GCA_937124575.1 uncultured Pseudomonadota bacterium
CTCATCCTGATTGGTTTTGGTCTAAATGCCGCCTTTCTCCTTCTCCATACCTGGCTTCCCGATGCCTACCCCGAAGGAACGGTGACTGGAAGCGTCTTTCTATCGGTCTTTACGACCAAAACAGGCGTCTATACCCTTGCAAGATCTTTTCCGAATCATGAGTTCATCGCCTATATGGGCGGAGCCATGGCTCTCTTTGGTGTGATCTACGCCCTGCTTCAGAACGATGTTCGAAGGCTCATCTCCTACCATATCATCAGCCAGGTGGGATATATGCTGGCAGGCATAGGGGTTGGAACAGCATTAGGCGTCAATGGAGGAATTGCTCATCTGATCAACAACCTTCTCTATAAGACACTTCTTTTCATGACCACGGGTTCTGTCATCCATATGACCGGCAAGAGGAAACTGACAGAATTGGGTGGTCTCGCACGGAAAATGCCCCTGACCTGTATCACCGGTATCATTGCCTCGCTCTCAATATCGGGTAGCCCGGGGTTTAATGGATTTGTGAGTAAGGGCATGCTTCTCTCTTCCATGGCAGAGGCAAATCAGCCCTGGCTCGAAGGGATGCTGAGGCTCGCTTCGGTGGGAACCTTCCTCTCCTTTACAAAACTCTGCTATTTTACTTTCTTCTCAAAGAATGGAGAGGTGGAGGCCAAAGACCCACCGCTTCATATGTCCCTGGCCATGGTATCTGTTGCTTCTCTCTGTATGCTCATCGGAATCTATCCGAGCCTCCTCTTCTCTATCCTCCCTCATGCTCCAGCAGAATACCATGCCTACACAATCTCGCATATCATTGGAGTCTTTCAACTCTTCTTATGGGCAGGCCTTGTCTTTATGCTCTTTAAATCTGCTTTCTCACCCCACAACTGGATCATCCTCGATTTCGACTTTTTCTACAGGAAGGCTTTTCAATGGATTGGAGGGATCATGAGAGGGCCCTTAAATGATCTCCGGCTCTACATCCAAAAACAGTGTTCCATCGCTGTCCATAATCTGACCCGCCTGAGCCGGAATCCCTTTAGCCTGTTGGAAGGTCCATATGGAAGTAAAGATATTCCCTACAACGAACATATCTATAGAAAACCGATGGGCCTGGGTGTGCTCCTCGCCATCCTCTTCCTATTTATATACGGGCTGATCTTTTTGATCAGCTCGTAACCCGGACCGGCCGTTAAGGTTATAGTTATGATTCCCGTTTCGGTTACCGGTTACGTGTAAGGAAGGGGGGAACGATCAACGTTTCCTTCTAATAACGATATAGGCTTCGTTACCCTTACCGTCAGGCCTTTATTTTCTAAAAGATATCCGCCGAGAAGATATAGATCTCAGTCTCTTTATCTTTCCAGGCATTTGAAGGAAGTCCTGCCTTTTGACAAGTATGCTCAAGAAAGGTTTTCCGATCCCATCCATACTCGGTGGCCACCTGTGGAAGGAGTAGGCCAGAGTACCACCCCTTCTTGATATAGATCCCATGTTTTCCGACTTCGATCTCATTCACATCGGAAATCCTCTGAAGGGGGGTGAGGACCGAGATCTCAATATCGAGTTCGGGCAGTTCTCTTTCGGTCACTGGAGAAAAACGTGGGTCACGAAAGGCTGCAGCCTCTGCCATCTCTTCAATCGTCTTATGAAGTGGCCCCCTTCCCTCAATATACCCGATGCACCCCCTTAACTGTCCTCTCTTATGGAGCGAAACGAAGGCACCCCGATTTTCCTTCAATAGGGGGGAGTCAATCTTAAATTCAGGAACGGGTTTCCCTTTTGTTCTATTTTCGATCACTGTCTTAGCGATCTGATGGAGTATTCTCTTCTCTTCCTCGCTCAAGCCCAGATCCACACCAACCTTCTTCTCTCCTTTCATCTCCTCCTCTCCTCCTGCTGCTCTATAAAAGACAGCGGCTGCATACCCGACGACACGACTCCGATCCCCTGTCACATCTCCTGAATTGAGATACTTAAGGACCTTACTCCGGTTGGCACCCAAGGCCTTCGATGCCAACATTACCGTGATGACCGGCCCTCCACCACAGGCTTCACACCGACCCCCCTTCAGATCACGATTTAATCCCTCGATATCGAACCGCTCAAGATGTTGGAGCACGATCTTATCCAGTTGAACGGCCTTGTCATAGGGATGGAAATGGGAAAGGTCTGTGCTGGCTACAAGCAAAACATTTTTCCCTCGCACAGACTCAGCAATAGCCGAAGCCAAAAATTTACAGGTCTCCCAACTCCAGTAGGGCTCCATCACAATAGGTATGAGTTTGAACGATTTTAAGATGACCTGAAGAAATGGTATTTGGACTTCCAAGGAATGCTCCTGATCGTGGGCCTCTGGAAGAAACCGGATCTCTTTCCATCGCTCCATCATCACCTTCGACAATTCCACATCAACCGAAACGAGGCCAAGTGGTGTCCGGTAGGCACCGCGGTCGTAGAGGGAGGCACCTTTGAAATCAACCCGGTGGCTGGGTGCGACGACGACCACAGAATCAAAACTCTTCCCTTCGATCAATTTATACGCATGGGCGGCTACTTGGCCCGAATACATATAGCCTGCATGAGGAGAGACGAGGCCAACGACCTCTCCATCAATCTTCTCTTTCTTCGCAAGCTCAAGGTATTTCTTGATATCTCTGGTTAAAATCTCCGGCCGATCTGGATAGAACGTCCCTGATACTGCAGGTTCCCTCACTTCTTTCATCCTTGACTCCTTTCCCATGAACCATGTCAGGTTCAGAGTATTGCCCTGTACCCAATCCTCAGTTTTCTCCGAATTGAAATCGACCGTTGATTTTCTTTCGCGACTGGAGTGGTGCAGGGTCTCCCTTGAGATCTGGGCGTTACAGATTAGGGTTGAGAAAAACAATAAGCCGATGAGACAGAGGGTAATGATATGCCTTTTCACTTCCCACCTTCTACCTTCTACTATCCAGTATCAGCGTGACCGGCCCATCATTGATGAGATGGACTTCCATTTTGGCCTGAAACTCACCTGTCTGAACGGAAATCCCTTGCTCTCTCAATCTAATAACGAACCGTTCGTAGAGTTCTCTGGCAAGGACAGGGTCTTCCGCATCGGTAAAAGAGGGTCTTCTTCCCTTTCGGCAGTCGCCGTAGAGAGTGAACTGGGAGACGACGAGTATCTCTCCACCTATCTCTCTGAGGGAAAGGTTAAACTTTTCAGATGAATCTTCGAAAATTCGTAGGTCATGTATCTTGGAAGTGAGGTAGGTAAGATCGCTTTCACTGTCGCCCTTAGCCACACCCACGAAGACGAGAAGGCCTTTTCCAATCTTTCCGGACAAACGGCCATCCACAAGAACTTCAGCAGATTTCACTCTCTGGATGACTGCCCGCATGATGCACCAAAATTCCAAATGTCAAAGTTTAAATCAACCTTTAAATCCAAATGTCAAAAGTCTTTTAGCATTAGACCATTTTGACATTCCTCTGGCATTTGGATTTTGACATTTGAA
>CAKZKY010000117.1 GCA_937124575.1 uncultured Pseudomonadota bacterium
CGACCAATCATATATCGCGTCCACCAGGGATCGTGTTCTGGAAGCATATATTGCTTTCTCTCCCTCTGCCATAGTAACCTCTTCAGTATCACCCAGCCGGACATCCGCCACTTTGATCAAGGCTATATCCACAGCCCCCACCCGGCGGTTACCTGAAAGTCTGTTATTGTAAACATAGATCCGGTTGGGAATCTGATCATCAAACCCATAAAGATTGAAGGCATTCGGTCCGCAAATCTGGTAGCGTCCTTTCTTATCCTTCATCAGAACGTTCAATACTTCCGCCTCGGTCGGCGTCCATGCCCCGCCCAGTGGCAGGCGCAACGGAACGAGATACAGGCCCTGTTGCACCCGAGCGATCAGCCCGCCGCGTGCCAAACGGCTCAACAGTTTTCGCTCCTGATCCGGGGAGAGGCGCAATACAGAAGACGTCAGATCGCCGGCGCGGATGGTTCGTTTCTGCCGCATCTGGACATAGGCAAAGAATTGTGTCTCGATCCGTCCCAGTTTCTGTTTCATGTATGTATTGTATTTCAAGGATAATACCCTGTCAAGGTATTTATTAAAAATACTATACTTACCTCTACTTTTCCATCCAAGTATATTTTCAAGGTGTTCGGGCGAAGGTGGTCTGAACCGACCTGTCTTCAATATGGATAAGTGAAAAAATTCAGAGGAAAGTTTTTAGAATAGTTTGAACACATCCCGGTCAACAGTGTTTACATCGTGGTCTGATCATGGGAATTGGGCCGCTTCACCACGTAACGTTTAACCTTGATGTCTGCCTCCCTGTCGCGTGTCTCAGCAATCTCATAGGCGGTCTGCATGCGAAGAAGTGTATCCATCCTCGGCCCAAAAGCTTTTTCAATTCGCAGCGCCATGTCAGGAGAGAGAGCGGCGCGACCATTGAGAAGGGCAGAAAGAGCAGCTCTGGTTACACCAAGAATCTTGGCGGCCTGGGTAACAGAGAGAGCAAGAGGCTCGATCACCTCCATCCTAATAAATTGTCCCGGATGGGAAGGGCGTACCATACGCACCATAGTTTTGTCTCCTTTCAGTGGTAATCCTCATAATCCAGGTCGAAAATTTCTCTTTCAGTCTGGTCAATTCTAAATGTGATCCGCCAGTTGCGGGTGACAGTGAGACTCCATGTTCCTTTACGGTTCCCAGTAAGCTGATGCGCTTTCCAATGTGGGATGTCATGAAGCTCCTGGATGTCTTCCATCTCTTGGAGGAAGGTCAGAATATTGCGGACCCTCTCTACGACGGCAGGGGCTAAACCAGAACTATCATTGTGCAGAATAAAGCGCCTCAGCCCCCGATGGACCACATTTCGTATCTTCATAAGTAAGAATAGCCAAATAATTGTTGCGTGTCAAGCTACACTTTACAGATCGATGGAAACTGCTTTTTGCTCCCTGATTACAAAACCGCCTGCCCTGCCTGCCGGTAGGCAGGAGTGAAATCAGAGATTTCAAAAATTTCCATTTTCTTTCCCGTGGTCGGGTGTTAGTACGACAATCATTCTGGCTCTTATCGTTTATCGCTTTGATAGAATCAAGATAGGATGCCCCCTCTACAAATTACACTTGTTCATGGGTCATTCAAAACATTCAACAGCATCCCACCCTCAAGCACTAAATAGAGAGCCCGAGTCTTTCTCTTATTGCTGACTTCAGGATTTTGAAGTTTTCAACCAGATAATATCTCCTCTGCTCTTCCTCAAGCAAGGAGCCGAGTTTAACCGTATAATCTTTCTTAGTAAAAGCATCCATTCCTTTAAGCATCCCCATGAGAGTTTCAGGGGTAGCCTCTATCTCAACCCCCTTTTTAAATAAAAATTCTATATCAAAGACATCTCGTATCTCTCTTCTTTCTAAAAACGCCTCTATTTTTGACCTCATCATTTCTTTTAACGAAACCACCCTCAGAAAAACCTGAGTGTTGGAATTCCTGCTATAAGTGTCAAGAATCATGTTATATCCCCCCTTTAGAGGGGGACAGGATCATCTCATTTCCCCCCTTAGGATCATGATAATT
>CAKZKY010000118.1 GCA_937124575.1 uncultured Pseudomonadota bacterium
AGGCACGTAGCTCAGGGGGAGAGCGCTACCTTGACGCGGTAGAAGTCTGGGGTTCAAATCCCCACGTGCCTACCATTTAAACCTTTTTAATAAGAAGTGGAAGATAAGTTATTGGAAAAAAAGACATTTTAACAATAAAAAGGGAGGCATCATTCATTTTTTTATTATGAGTGATGCCTCTTCTATTTGATTTCAGGGGAAGATGAAAGAAGAGATAACGATTACTTTGTCCGATGGTTCGAAGAGATTGATTCCGAAGGGAACAAAACTAATCGAATTTGCCGATGAAGAGGCAGTGGCTGCCCAAATTGATGGCACTTTAGTTGACCTTTCGAAATCTTTGATGGAAGATGCAACCGTCACTTTCATCTCTGTCCATTCAAGAAAGGGACTCGATATCTTACGCCATTCGACTGCCCATGTGATGGCTCAGGCAGTGAAAGAACTCTTTCCCTCCGTGAAACTCACTTTTGGTCCATCAACAGAAGGAGGTTTCTATTACGATTTCGATTACGAGAAGACTTTTACACCGGAAGATCTCGAATCGATCGAAGAGAGAATGAGGGAGATCATCAAAAAGGATGAACCATTTATACGAAGTGAAGTATCCAAAGAAGAGGCGACCACTTTGTTCAAAGAGATGAGGGAGAGTTATAAAGTCGAACATCTGGAGGATCTTCCTGACCATGTCTCTCTCTATCGGCAGGGTTCTTTTGTCGATCTGTGTGAAGGCCCCCATCTTCCTACCACTGGGAAGATTAAGGCCTTCAAGCTTTTGAGCGTCTCTGGAACCTATTGGAGGGGAGATGCCAGAAATCAGGTGCTCCAGCGAATTTATGGAACAGCCTTTCCAAATTTAGAGGGGTTAAAAGATTATCTCCATATGCTTGAGGAGGCGAGGAAACGGGATCACCGGAGGCTCGGGAGGGAACTCGATCTCTTTGGCCTCAGTGACGAGGCTGGACCAGGACTGGTGATCTATCATCCCAAAGGCGCTTTGCTCAGGACCATTCTCGAAGATTTTGAAAGGAAAGAACATCTGAAGAGGGGCTATCAGATCGTCATCGGTCCTCAGCTCCTGAAGCTGGACATGTGGAAGCGATCCGGTCATTTTGAAAATTACCGGGACAAGATGTACTTCACCAAGGTTGAGGATGCTGAATACGGCATCAAGCCCATGAATTGCCTGGCTCACATGTTGATCTACAAATCGCAGATCCGAAGTTATCGGGACCTTCCCCTACGCTATTTTGAATTGGGCACAGTCCATCGCCATGAAAAATCTGGAGAGCTCCACGGACTTCTACGAGTCAGAGGTTTTACTCAGGACGATGCCCACATCCTCTGTCGACCCGATCAGCTCCATGACGAAATCGGGGCAATCATCCAATTCGTGGATGATGTGATGAAGATTTTTGGTTTCGAATATGAGATGGAGCTATCCACCCGGCCGGAGAAGTCGATTGGGACCGACGAAGACTGGGAGAAGGCAACGGATGCCTTGTTTAACACCCTTAAGACAAGGGAACTTCCTTTTGACATCAATGAAGGGGATGGAGCTTTTTATGGTCCCAAAATCGATGTCAAGCTCAAAGATGCTCTGAAAAGGAGATGGCAATGCGCTACCATTCAGGTTGACTTCGCCATGCCTGAGCGGTTCGATCTTACCTATATTGGACCTGATGGAGAGAAGCACCGACCGGTCATGCTGCATCGGGTCATTCTCGGAGCCATGGAAAGGTTTATCGGAGTGCTCATCGAGCATTATGGAGGAGCATTTCCAGTCTGGCTTGCGCCTGTCCAGGCCATCCTTTTGACCGTGACCGAACGGCACATCCCCTATGCGGAGAAGGTCTATTTTCAGTTGATACAGAAAGGGATCCGTGTCGAAAGAGATTTTAGAAATGAAAAGCTTGGATTTAAGGTACGCGAAGCACAGATTCAGAAAATCCCTTATATGCTGGTGATTGGAGATAAGGAAGAGAAGGAAGAGACTGTCTCCCCGCGTAAGCGGAGCGGAGAGAAGATGAGTTCAATGAGCGCGACGGATTTTATCCGTCTGGTCGAATCGGAATACCCAAATTTATAGGCAGAGGGTAGAGAAAGAAAAATAGAGAGGAGAGAGTGGAATATGGAAAGCGGTCATAGGTGACCACTTTACACCTTCCACTCTCCACGATCCAAAGAAGGAGGTGGAATCCATCAGCAAGGATGTGCGCGTCAATCGCGAGATTCGGGCTAAGGAAGTCAGGGTCATCGATCCTGAAGGAAAACAGATAGGAATATTACCATTGGTAGAGGCATTACGGGCCGCGGCTAATGCCGATTTAGACTTGGTCGAGGTTTCTCCCAAATCGGAACCGCCCGTCTGTCGAATTATGGACTTCGGCAAATTCAAATACCAACAGAGTAAAAAGGCCCATGATGCGAAGAAGAAACAGGCAGTTATTCATCTCAAGGAAGTGAAGCTGAGGCCCAAGACAGAGGAACACGATTTAGGGTTTAAACTCCGACATATTGAGCGCTTTTTGAAGGAAGGAGACAAGACCAAAGTGACCATCGTCTTCAGGGGGAGAGAGATTGCCCATCCCGACTTGGGAAGGCAGATGATGGAACGAATTGCCGAGCAGGCTAAAGAATGGGGAAGAATTGAGCAACCCCCTAAATTCGAGGGCCGAAATTATGTGATGATTCTGGCTCCTCTGACAGGGCAGAAGACGACATAAAGCATAGAAGGTGGAAGGTAGAGAGAGGAAGAAGATAGAAGAGGACACCACCGGCCACATTCTACAATCAACTATCAAAACGAGGAGGTTATTGTGCCAAAGCTAAAGACGAATCGAGGAGCGGCAAAACGATTTAAGAAGACCGGGACTGGAAAGATGAAGGCAAAGAGTGCCTTTGCCCGGCACATCTTGACGAAGAAATCGGCCAATCGGAAGAGAGTCCTTAGAAGACCAAAGATGCTGAGCAAGACGAGTGCAAAGAGTGTTGAGAGATTGCTTCCCTATGCTTAAAAACCGAAGAGCTACATCTCGAAACTCGTTTATTACTGAAGAAACTCGTTTAGAAACCCGTTGCTCGAAACAAGAAGCCTGAATATGAAGAATCGTTAGATGAGCTTCGACAACGACGACCTTAACCTTTAAGCCAACAAGGAAGGAGTATTTAAGATGCCAAGAGCAAAAAGTGGACCGAAGACCCGGGCGAGGCGGAAGAAAGTTTTGAAGATGGCCAAAGGGTATGTAGGGGGACGAAGCAAACTATATCGAAGCGCTGTGGATGCTGTCCACCGCGCCTTAGCCTATGCCTATCGAGACCGGAGGGCGAGGAAGAGGGATTTTCGAAGGCTATGGATCACACGGATCAATGCGGCGGCGAGAATGCATGGACTTTCGTATAGCCGACTCATGGATGCACTTAAGAAAGCCCATGTTGAGTTGGATCGTAAGATTTTAGCTGATTTGGCAGTTAGCGACCCCGGTGCATTTTTAAAAATTGTTGAACTTGTTAAGCCTCATGCTGGGACAATGAATCTTAAACCATGAACCATCGTTTGGCGACCATCTGGTTCATCGTCCATCGTTTTCGGTACAGCCCATATTAGGATCTTCAAAGGAAGAAAGCATTGAAAGAGGAGTTAGAAAAGATCCATCAAGACTGCCAAGTTGCTCTTGCCCTGGCAAAGAAGGAGTCGGAGATCTCCGATATACGGATCCAGGTTTTGGGAAGGAAAGGATCTCTGACGCAACTTCTAAAACGGCTGGCAACACTGCCCGAGGGTGAGCGGAAGGAGATTGGCAGAAGGGCCAATGAGATCAAGCAAGCTCTCGAGACAAAGGTTGAAGAAGCCCTTCGCCAAATTCAGGAGCGGGAGAGAAAGGAGGCCCTGGAAAGAGAGAAGATCGATGTGACCCTTCCGGGTCGAAGAATGGCTATTGGAACAAGACATCCACTGACTCAAATCTTAGACGAGATCATCCACATCTTCTCTCGGCTGGGTTTTGAGGTGGTTGAAGGTCCAGAAGTTGAATTGGACTACTACAATTTTGAAGCTCTCAACATTCCAAAGGGGCATCCTGCCAGAGAGATGCAGGCCACCTTCTTCATTTCGGAAGATGTCGTTCTGAGAACCCATACCTCTCCTGTTCAGGTGAGGACCATGGAGAGAAAAAGACCTCCTGTCCGAGTGATCTGCCCCGGTGCGGTCTACCGGTGCGATTCGGATCCGACCCACTCTCCCATGTTTCACCAGGTCGAAGGGCTACTAGTGGATCGGGGAATTACATTTTCAGATCTAAAGGGAGTGCTGACCGTCTTTGTCCATCAGATGTTTGGGAAAGAGACCAAACTGAGGTTCCGTCCAAGCTTTTTCCCCTTTACAGAACCGAGTGCGGAGATCGATATCGAATGTTTTATCTGTGGAGGAACCGGATGTAGCGTTTGCTCAGGAACGGGATGGCTTGAGATTTTAGGTTCGGGTATGGTTGATCCTGCGGTTTATCGATTCGTGGACTATGATCCAGAAGAGGTTACTGGCTTCGCCTTTGGTATGGGAATTGAGCGAATTGCCATGCTCAAATACGGGATCAACGACATTCGGCTTTTCTTTACGAATGATTTGAGATTTCTAAAACAGTTCTGAGTTCGGAGATCGGAGTTCGGGGTTATCCAAAAGTACTCCGAACTGCGAACTCATTACTCCGAACTTTTCCAAAGGAAGTATGAAGGTCTCTCTTAACTGGCTTAGGGATTATGTGGAGATCCGAATGGGGTTGAAGGATCTGGTCAACCTTCTGACCATGGGAGGTTTGGAGGTAGAGGCCGTCACCTCTACAGGCCAGGGATTTGAGAAGATCGTTGTGGCAGAGATTCAGTCCATCCGGAGACACCCCAATGCAGATCGTCTCTCTTTAGTTGAAGCGAGAACAGACCAAGAACAGTTCTCGATTGTCTGTGGTGCCACCAATATCCGAGAAGGCCAAAGGGTACCCTTAGCCCTGGTTGGCGCAAAACTTCCTAATGGAGTTGAGATCAAGCGATCCAAGATAAGAGGACAGGTTTCTGAAGGAATGCTCTGTTCAGAGATCGAATTAGGTTTGGGGCCAGATGCTTCTGGAATTATGATCCTTAACGGCAATCCTCCTTTGGGAAAGAATCTGGGCGAAGCCCTCGGATTGGCGGATACCATTCTCGATATCACCATAACGCCCAATCGACCAGATTGCCTCTGTGTTATTGGAGTGGCCAGAGAGATTGCGGCCCTCACGGATCAACGAATCAGATACCCGAGCCTCCTGTTTTCCGATACCGGGAGCGAGATCCATCAGAGAACCTCGGTGACCCTATTGGATCCAGATCTCTGCCCCCGATATGTGGCAAGGATGATTGAAGGAGTAAAGATCGGTCCTTCTCCCAATTGGATGAGAGACCGACTGGAAAAGGTGGGAATCCGCTCCATCAACAATGTCGTTGATGTGACTAACTATGTGATGATGGAGTACGGACAACCCCTTCATGCCTTCGATTTTGACTTATTGGAAGAGGGAAGAATCGTGGTTCGGAGGGCCCAAAAGGGAGAGACCTTTATTACTCTGGATGGCGTCAAAAGAGGTCTTGACGAAGAGATGCTCATGATCTGCGATGGCGTCAAACCGGTCGCAATTGCTGGGGTGATGGGAGGGCTCAATTCGGAAATCCGGAGTGAAACGCAAACCGTCCTTCTGGAGAGTGCCTACTTCCAACCGATGAATAATCGAAGGACCTCCAAAAAACTTGGATTTGAAACAGAGGCCTCCTATCGGTTTGGAAGAGGAATCGATTACGGTGGGTGCTTGAATGCAGCCAACCGTGCTGCTGCATTGATTCAGGAATTAGCCGGTGGAAGAGTGGTTGATGGAACGGTGGATGCCTATCCCAAACCGATCCAACCTAAACCGATTCATTTCAGTGTTCCCAAGGCAAATCGAATTCTTGGAACGGAGATCGAAGCTCAACAGATGAAGCGATACATGGAGAACCTGGAATTAGCGGTTCGCCAAGAAGACGATACCACATTCATCGTCACTCCTCCATCCTTTCGGGGTGATCTCGAAAGGGAGATCGATCTGATTGAGGAAATTGCGCGGCTGAATGGATATGAGAATATTCCGCTCTCTCTTCCGACAGGGCCCCCTTCATCAGAGGAAAGCAACAGGGAATGGATCGTTGAACAGAAGGTTAAAAATCTTCTCATACAGCACGGTTACCATGAGGTGATCACGTATAGCTTTACAGCTCCCCATTCCTTAGATCGGCTGGGTCTTCCTCAGGGCGATCCGAGGAGAAGATGCCTCTCCATTCTGAATCCACTTACCGAGGATACCTCCGTGATGAGGACTTCCCTCATCCCTGGCTTAATGGAAACGGCTTCTTACAACCTCTCCTATAAGAATACCGACCTTAAGATCTTTGAACTGAAGAAGGTCTATCTGGCGGCAGAACAAGAGCGGCTTCCCAAAGAGGTGAAATGCTTAGCAGGGTTGGCCATGGGAATGAAAGGAGAACTGCACTGGGCTGACTCCATGAGGCCCGTTGATTTTTATGATGTCAAGGGCTGCCTCGAAGATCTCTTCGATCTCTTACAGATCAAAGGGATCAAATTTATCAAGGCAGAGGATATTCCCTATCTTCACCCTGGAAAGTCATCAAGGCTTACTTACAGAGAAGAGGCCCTGGGGGTTGTGGGTGAAGTCCATCCTCAAATATTGAGCGAATACAAAATTCCAGCGAAGGTTTATCTCTACGAGATCGATTTTAATCGGGTGGTTCAGTATGCACAGGAATTAAGGAAATTTCGACCCCTTCCGAAATTTCCTGCGGTCAACCGGGACCTCTCGATTGTGGTTGAGGATCATCTCGAAGCAGAAAAGGTAGAAGAAGCCATCCGCCAACTTCAGCCACCTTTTCTCGATGAAGTTTTCCTCTTCGATGTCTACAAAGGCTCTCCTGTTCCTACGGGGAAGAAGAGCCTCTCATACCGGATCCGATATCGAGCCAACGACCGTACACTGACGGACAGCGAAGTGAACCAATATCATGAAAAGGTCATCCATACATTAAGGGAAATCTTTGGGGCGGAACTGAGGGGGTAAATCTATCCCGAACCAAGAGAACCACGGGTCCTTTACGTGGGTGAATTCCGTTAGAAAATATTCAGCTTTCAAATGGGAAGGCTTATATTCCGATCGAAGCTAAGCTTCGTACTGGAGATGTAGAGGGACTTTCTAACGGGGTGAATGGGTCCTCTGGTACGGGATTTCTTGGGAACCACAGGGCTTGCCCGTGTGGCTCCATAAGAGGTTCCAGCGGATTAAAGAATGGAAGAATGATTACCCCCAAGGGATCCTTTAACCAGAAAGGGAGATATCTAACAAGGTTTTCCCTCAGAAGCAAAGATTTCAGGGAAAGGAGGATAAAGGCGATGACAAAGGTCGATATTGTAGAGGCCATTTACGAGAAGGTCGGGTTTTCGAAGAAGGAGGTGGCTAAAATTGTGGAGTCCATCTTCGACATCATGAAGAATCATCTCCAGCACGAAAACAAGATCAAAATCTCGGGATTTGGAAATTTCGTCGTCCGGAATAAGAGGTCAAGGCGGGGGCGCAACCCACAGACAGGGGACGATATTGAGATCACACCGAGGAGGATTTTGACTTTCAAGCCGAGCCAGGTGTTAAAAGCAAGCCTCAATCGGAAAGAGACCCAGGAGACAGAGGCAGCCCCGCGGAGTGAGTGAGTTCCGATCCGATGAAGCAGGGAATCCGGAAAGGGATGAGCGCAAACGGAGGTTCAAATCTCTTTGGCCCTGTTTCTATCCCTAAAAGAATAATCCGGATCAGCGAATGAGGTGGTCAAATGGTAACCCGATTAATGAGTAAACAAGAAGTGGAATATCCGATTTCCCAAGATCGACTCTATTACCGGATTGGGGAGGTAAGTCGAATTACAGGGATCAAGCCGCATGTCCTTCGTTACTGGGAGTCGGAGTTCAAAGTCATCAAGCCTCATAAAGGAGGATCGCTTCAGCGTCTCTACCGCAGAAAGGATCTCGACCTTATCCTGAAGATCAAAAAGCTTCTCTACGAGGAAGGGTTCACCATCTCAGGAGCAAAGAAGAAGATCAAAGAGCTTGAGCGCACAGAGCACAACAGGGTGAAACTGAGGTTGGTTGAAAAGAGACCCAATGGAAAGGATCGAGAGCTCCTGTTGGCAATCCGAGAAGAGCTCAAAGGGATTCGACGATTGTTGGAATAGGTGTTCGATAAGGGGAGGTATGCATCCCATCCCATTCTTATTGCACACTGGACTTTTGGGGAGGAATTGAATATATATTGAAATATATGATTCAGGAATAATGGATTATTGGAATAAGGGAGAGAGGAGTATTAAGGGCACCTAAAAATAAATATCCATTCTTTTTCACCCGATCTTCCAGTTTTTCATTATTTCATCATTCCATTGTTTTTATCGGGGCGTAGCGCAGCCTGGTAGCGCACTGGCATGGGGTGTCAGGTGTCGGAGGTTCAAATCCTCTCGCCCCGACCAAATTCCCTCTCGATGATGTATGACCAAGCCGTTCCGCATTTTAGTGACCAATGACGATGGCATTCATTCGAAAGGCATTCACGTATTAGCAAGGGCTCTCGAAGAAATTGGGGAAGTTTTCATCGTTGCTCCAGATCGGGAGAGGAGCGCCATTGCTCATTCTCTGACCTTGCATCGTCCTCTTCGAGCGGAAAGAATCAGGAAAAATGTCTATGCGGTCGATGGGACTCCAGCCGATTGCGTCTATCTTGGGGTCAATGCCATTCTGCCCGGTCAGCCACAACTTGTCGTTTCAGGGATCAACCAGGGAGGAAATTTGGGAGACGACGTGACCTATTCCGGAACGGTTTCGGCTGCCTTTGAAGGGACCCTCTTAGGGATTCCATCTTTTGCTATCTCTCTGGTTGCAAGGAGCCATTTCAAATTCAAAACGGCTGCTCGTTTTGCCCAGAGGGTAGCGCGCCATATCCTCGAGAAAGGACTTCCCAAAGATACCTTGCTCAATATCAACGTTCCCAATCTCGATGAAAGCGAGATCAAATCCTATAAAATCACTCAACAGGGGAGATGGACCCATAATGGAAGTGCAGTCGTGGAGAAGATGGACCCCCGCGGTAAAAAGTACTACTGGATCGGCGAAGGGCCGCTCATCTTCGATCAGAGGGGAGAGACGGATTACGAGGCAATATCCCATTCCTATATTTCCATCACTCCGCTCCACCTCGATATGACAAACTACTCATCCATCCATACGCTGAAGAAGTGGAGATTGTAAAAAGAGAAGAATCAATGATGAAGGAGGGAAGGAATGATGACGACACTTAGCATCATTAAAGCGGATATCGGAAGCATTGGAGGACATATCCAGCCAAGCGAGAAGCTGATGGCAGAGGTGCGAAATTTTGTGGCAGAAAAGGGAAAGGGGTTCGTCTCCGATTTCTTTGTGAGCCACACTGGGGATGATGTGGCCATCCTTTTCTCCCATGGATTGGGCAAAGGCAGTGAGAAGATTCATCAGTTGGCATGGGATGCCTTTGTGGCAGGAACCAGAGTGGCAAAGGAGCAGGGGCTTTATGGAGCGGGCCAGGATCTGCTCAAAGACTCCTTCTCAGGCAATGTGAAAGGGATGGGCCCCGCTGTTGCAGAGATGGAATTTGAGGAGAGACCGAATGAGCCATTTCTCTTTTTCGCTGCAGACAAGACGGATCCTGGAGCCTATAATTTACCCCTCTATTTGGCTTTTGCGGATCCCATGTACAATGCCGGTTTGATCCTCAGCCCTTCGATGAACAAGGGGTTTAAGTTTGTCATTATGGATGTCAGCTATACGGAAGGAGATCGAGTCATTGAATTGAATGCTCCTGAGGAGATCTACGATATCGCGGCTCTTCTAAGGGACAACCAACGGTTTGTGGTAGAAGCCATCTATTCACGAAACAACGGAGAGATCGCTGTGGCCGTAAGCACTACCCGACTTCATAATATCGCTGGGAAATATACAGGGAAGGACGATCCGGTGATGCTGGTGAGAGTTCAAGGGGCCTTTCCAGCCACTGGCGAAGTGCTTGCTCCATTTAATATTGGCCATTACGTGGCTGGGTTTATGAGGGGCAGTCATACAGGCCCACTCATGCCTGTAAAGATGAACTCATCCATCTCGTATTTCGATGGACCACCTGTGGTCTGTTGTCTTGCCTTCTGCGTCCATAAAGGGAAACTGACCGAACCGGCCGATGCCTTTGATCATCCCTACTGGGATTGGGTGAGGAATAAGGTTTCTCAAAAAGCGACCGACATGCGACAGCAGGGTTTTTCAGGAGCCGCCATGCTCCCTTATAATGAACTCGAATATGGCGGCATTGTTGAAAAGATGGGAATACTTGATAGAAAGTTCAAAGTACGGGTGTAAGAAATTCCAAGGACCTAATCCCAAATTCCAAATAAGCACCAAGATACCAATTTTCAAGAAAGCATTTGAAGTATTGGAATTTGTGATTTGTTTGGGATTTGGATCATCGGATTTAGAATTTCATTTTTATGTAATTTTTTGCAACGGTGAGGGTTACTTAGAGGAAACGTCAGTGGAGAAGAGAGTCTACATCGAAACCTATGGTTGTCAGATGAATGAGCATGACTCCGAGCGAATGCTTCGGCTCTTGGAAGGATCGTCCTATCAGGAGACCAATGACCCTCAGAAGGCAGACCTCATCATCATCAATACCTGTAGTGTCCGAGAGAAACCGGAGCAGAAGCTCTATAGCGCCCTTGGAAGATTTAAAAGGTTAAAGCAGGCGAAGGGAACGATCATCGGAGTGACAGGTTGTGTTGCCCAACAGGAAGGAGAAAAATTATTCAACCGGATTCCTTACCTGGACATGGTTATTGGAACTCAAGCCATTCCAATGATACCGAAGATTCTGCAACGGGTGGAGGTAGAAGGTGAGAAAGTATGTGAAACGAAGTTCGATGAAGAAGGGACCTATTTAAAAAAGGTTTTACCCTCAGGCCTCCCTGTTAAAGTTAAATCCTTTGTGACGATCATGCAGGGATGCGATCATTTCTGTTCATACTGCATTGTTCCCTATGTAAGAGGAAGGGAGAGAAGTCGGCCAAGCGCAGAGATTCTTGAAGAGATAAGCCATCTGGCAGCAAAGGGAGTGAAGGAGGTTTTTCTGCTTGGACAGAATGTGAACGGATATGGGAAAGGCTTAAAGGGAGAGATAGGCTTTCCAGAACTTCTTCGTCGTATTAATGAAATTGAAGGAATCGAACGAATCCGATTTACCACTTCGCATCCCAAGGATCTATCAGAAGACCTCATCTGCGCCTTTTCAAGTCTCTCAAAACTCTGTGAACATATCCATCTTCCCTTTCAATCGGGATCCGATCGAATTTTGGAGAGGATGCACCGAGATTACTCAAGGGCTCAATATCTTGAGAGAATTGAACGTTTGCGCGAGAAATGCTCTGGGATTGCCATCTCCGCTGATGTGATCGTCGGATTTCCTGGAGAGGGAGAGGAGGATTTCCATCAGACCTTGGACCTGATCGAGAGGGTTCGATTCGACGACCTCTTCTCTTTTAAATATTCACCCCGAAAGGGTACACAAGCGGCCCAGTTCGAGGGATCGGTTAAAGAGGAGATTAAACAGGGGCGATTGACCCTTCTTCAGACGATTCAGCGGGAGATCACCCTGCAGAAGAATCAAGCCTATGAAGGCCGAACAGAGGAGGTTCTGGTAGAAGGCCGAAGCAAACAGAGCGAACAGGACCTAACTGGGAGAACCCGCACTAACAAAATTGTCAATTTTAAAGGTGATTCGAACCTCATTGGTCAACTGATTTCGGTTAAGATCACAAAGGGTTACGCTCATTCCCTCAGGGGCGAGATCTTGGCTCCTGAGGCGGTTCATTAAGATTCAAAAACAGAGGGAAATGACATGTATCGATTTGAGCAGACTTTTATGAATTTTCTCCTTCAACACCAGGAGAGACATAAACGGACCTACCATTTTCTTATCCTGATGGACGCCTTGATCAGTTCGGCCAAGCATATCCAACATTATTATCTCACGGGGGCCTTGAAGGGAAATCTCGACTCAGCGGAAGATGTCAATGTCCAGGGTGAGGATGTCATGCGAATGGATCGAATAGCCCAAGAGGTGACGCTCTACTATCTAAAATCCTCAGGTCGGGTCATTCATGCGATCAGTGAAGAGTCCGATGAAATCATCCCCATCCATCCTGAGGGTGGACGTTATTTCGTCTATTTTGACCCCCTGGATGGCTCTTCCAACATTCCCCATGGTCTACCAGTGGGTTTTTTATTCGGTATTGCCAAACGAAATCTCGATGGGCCTGAGGACGGTCATCTAAGAGCAGGAAAGGATTATATTGCAGCGGGGATGTTTGTGATCCCAACCGGCACATTCACCCTTGGGCTCAAAGAGGCAGGAGCATGGAGGTTTCATATTGACGAGACCATGACATTTGTCCGACCGACACGGATCTGGTTACCTGAAGATATGAAGAACTGGGAATTGTCATTTAACGCTTCCAATCGGCATACATATGCGGAGCGGGTTCAGAAATGGATTCTGGAAAATGAGAGCCGATATGCCTTTCGATACCTGGGTGCGTTGGCCGGAGATTTTCACAGAGTCCTGTCCAACGGTGGCATGTTTATGTATCCTGCCATTGTCAATCATCCTAATCCGAAAAAGAATCGTCCCGAAGGTAAATTGCGCCTGATGTATGAGGCGGCGGTTGTTGCCTTCATCTGCCGTGAAGCAGGAGGGGCGGCAGTCAATGAAGAAGGAATCCCTATTCTCGATATCCAACCAACCAAACACCACCAGCGGACAGCCCTCTATGTCGGATCAAAAAGATTGGTCGATGATATTACAAAAGTCTTAAAGGAGAAAGGGTAAGAGATATTGATTGACTTACTTCCTTCCGTCACAAAAAGGAGAGACCATGGCAAAAACAGAGATATCTAAAAAGGATTTTGAAAAAGCGCTCCAGGTTGGACGTCCCCCTAACATCCAGAGACTTTTTCCCAATTCAAGGGCATTGATCGTGAGCGGAAAGGTGATTGACCGTGCCATGAGGGCCAAAGGCAAGGCCATGGCCATGGCCGCAAATGCGAGAAACCAACTGATCATTCGGGGAGTGCTCCAGGCTGCGCAGAAGGCCAATGCCGCTGTCATCATTGAGATCGCTAAATCTGAAGGAGGCACAAAGGCCTATTGTGCGGTGAACTACTGGAATATGGCTACGTTCGTCGATGCGATCTGTAACGAGTTAGGGATTACCATTCCCGTTGCCATCCATGCAGACCATTATGGAATCCGGAGCGAAAAGGATCTCTCCGCAGCCAAAGTGGAGATCCCCAGTTTCTTCGAGGCCGGCATGACCTCGATCGCGATTGACGCCTCCCATCTCCCAGATGACCAGAATTTATTGGCCAATATCGCCATTCATCCCTACATCCCCCCATGGGCAGGCCTTGAAACGGAGGTGGGAGAGATCAAGGGCGAGCAGGGACTTTCCACGGTAGAAGAGGCGCTCTTTCTCATCCAGGGCTTGAATGCACATGATATCTTCCCTGACTGGATTGCCTTAAATAATGGGACGACCCATGGCATTGAGGAGAAGGATTCTGGAATCCAGGTTCAATTGACCGCAGACATCCACAGGGCCTTGGAGAAGTACCAGATTTCAGGTGCCCAGCATGGAACCTCGGGCAACAGTTCTGAGAGGCTTCGTCAGATCGTTCAAAAAACCCAAACGACTAAAGCCAATGTGGCCACAGCCCTTCAGATGATCTCTTGGGGCGTCCAGGTGAATGATTACGGAAATGCGATCCTTGATGCAAATGGGAACTTTAGCAAAGTGGAAGGGGAAGGGATGACCGAAGAGTTATGGGCAGAGATGGTGTCGTATGCTCAAACGAAAAACTGGAAGAAAGGGGATTATAAGAATCTGAATCTTCCATTTGAAAATAAACTTTTCGCCCAGCCCAAAGAGATCAGAGATCGGATGGCTAAAGGTGTTGAAGAATTCGCTTATAGAATGATGACCGAAGTCTTTAACTGTCAGGATACTGCCCCTTATGCCATTGAGGCCATTTTGCAGAGAGGCTCCTATGATCTCGGTCCTAAAGCGACGCGCATCGAAGATCCTTCCGATTGGACCGAAGGCAAGATCGTCGAACGGGCCTCTGGCCTGGTAAGCGATAAAGGACCTGCTGGCAAATTTGATGATTAAGAAATAGGAAGATCAGGCCTTTACGATCTTATTCTTCCACTGCTTCATCCCTTTTGTCACATTCCGAGTGTCGATGATCAGTGGTGCGTGCTTTACCACCCATTTATAATCCACCGAGCTATGGTCTGTTACGATGACAGCGGCATCGATTCGGCGAAGCAAAGAGCTGGTTAAGGAGACAGATTTAAGTTTGAAGGTGTATTTCCGGAAAGATGGCAGAACCGGAATAAAGGGGTCGTGATAGAGAAGGGTAGCCCCTTTATTTTGAAGCAGATCCATGATGGCCAGTGCAGGGGATTCACGCGCATCATCCACGTCCTTCTTATAGGCAATCCCAAGGATCAGTATTTTAGATCCCTTTAAGCTCTTCCCATGTCTGTTGAGCCCGTCTTGAATCTTGGAAACCACATAGTAAGGGACATGGACATTGATCTCTCCAGCAAGCAGGATGAATTTTGTCGAAAAATCATATTCCTGTGCCTTCCAGGAGAGGTAGTAGGGGTCAATGGGGATGCAATGGCCTCCCATTCCAGGACCTGGATAGAAGGGGGTAAATCCAAATGGCTTTGTGCTGGCGGCCTCAATCACCTCCCAGATATCGATTCCCATTCGATCCGAAAGAATCTTCAACTCATTGACCAGTGCAATATTGACGCTTCGATAGATATTTTCGAGCAGTTTGGTCAGTTCGGCAACACGGGGCGATGAGACCGGAACGATCTTTTGGATGGCCTGGCCATAGAGCGCGGTAGCCGTTTTTTTACAGGACGGAGTGACTCCGGAGACCACCTTTGGGATCTGGGAGGTTGTAAAGCTTTTATTACCAGGGTCTTCTCTTTCTGGAGAATAGCCAAGAAAGAAGTCTCTTCCCACTTTCAAGCCTGTTGATTTCAGTTTGGGCAAAACCAACTCTTCTGTTGTGCCGGGATAGGTGGTGCTTTCCAGAACAATCAATTGTCCTCTTCTCAGAGAGGACCGAATCGTATCGGTGGTCTTTTCAATATATTGGAGGTCGGGTTCTTTCTTCTCCGTTAATGGTGTTGGGACACAGATAAGTATGCAATCCGGTTCTTGGAGACGCGAGAAATCATCTGTCGCATCGAATTGACCTTTTTTGACGAAAGATGCAAGCTGAGAAGAAGGGATGGTTTTGATATAACTGCGGCCCCTCTTCAAGGTAGAGACCTTTTTTGAATCGACATCGAATCCCAAAACCTGATAGCCAACTTCGCAAAACCGCAAGACCAGAGGAAGGCCCACATAGCCAAGTCCAATGACGCCAATCAAGGCTCTTTTTTGAATTATCTTCTCAATAAGTTGGTCCGCCTTTTTCATCTCCACAACATTCCATGATTTCGATAGAAGGTTTTAATCCGGTCTACGACCCTCTCCTGTTGTGCTTCGGTCAATTCAGGATAGATCGGTAAGGCCAATGTTTCTCCTGATGCCTTTTCAGCAACAGGGAAATCTCCTTGACGATAGTTTAAAAAAGAGAAACATTCCTGCAGATGGAGAGGGAGAGGATAATAGATATCTGTTCCGATTCCTTCTTCTGAAAGGAATTTTTGAAGCGGATCTCTCTTCGGGACACGGATGACATATTGATTGAAGATATGGCGATTTTGATACTGGATGGCTGGAAGTTTCAACGCCTCCATGTTCGAACAAATATCCTGAAAGAGCTCTCCATATTTTTGAGCATGCCTCTGTCTTGCCTCTGTCCATTTTTCAAGGTATCTGAATTTCACAAGAAGAATGGCAGCTTGAATCGTATCGAGACGGCTATTGATCCCAATCCATTTATGATAGTATTTTGGCTGACTTCCATGGACCCTCAGAAGCCGAACCTTTTCTGCCAAAGTGGGATCATTGGTCACAACCATTCCCGCATCGCCAAAAGCTCCTAAATTCTTTGTGGGATAGAAGGAGAAACATCCCAGATTCCCCATCTGACCGGCTCTTCGGCCTGTTGAACTGGAATTGGGATGATATTCTGAGCCCAAGGCCTGAGCGGCATCTTCGATCACAGGGATCTGTTTCGCATTCGAAATCTGCAAGATCGGATCCATATCTGCACACTGCCCAAAGAGATGGACAGGTATGATCGCTTTTGTTTTTGGGGTGATCTTTTCTTCAATTTTCGTAGGATCAATATTGTAAGTGTCGGAATCGATATCGACAAAGACCGGGATTGCTCCAATACGCGAGACGGAACCGGCCGTTGCGAAGAAAGTGAAGGGGGGCATGATCACTTCATCTCCGGGTCCGATCCCTAATGCCATGAGAGCGAGCAAAAGAGCATCCGATCCTGAGGCGACTCCAATCGCATATTGGGTCTGACAGTATTGAGCGATTGTCTTTTCCAGAGTTTGTACCTGGGGTCCCATGATGAACTGCTGGGTTTCAAAGACTTCATCAATGGCCGATTGGATATCATTTTTCAGAGAGAGGGATTGAGATTTGAGATCAAAAAAGGGAACTTTCATTTATAGGATTCTCCAATTTTTAGGCAAAGATACGGACTTGAAAATAAGATAAAAAAATTGGATAGTCAAGGCAATATCTTTTTGAAAAAAGTTAAAGGTTTCAAGGTTAAGGCAAGGAGGCCAGTTTTGATAATGCCTGCTTGGGGTAGGCAAGGGTTAGCTCATCCTAACCCTCACCTTAGCCTTTGCCAAAGACCTATTTTCAACTTTAACAATTGATGCTTCTGTACGAAAAATTCCAAGAGAATTATGAGAAATATGGAAGCCAAAGTTGTTCTTGATTCCATCTCGGTTATTCTGGTGAGGCCGAGATTCCCTGAAAATATCGGAGCAGTGGCCAGAGCGATGAAGAATATGGGCATCCCTCGTTTGGCCATTGTCAATGGATGTTCTCCCCTACATAGGGACGCCTATAAATTGGCCTCAGGGGCAGAAGATATCTTAGAAAGGGCAGAGGAATATGCGACACTTTACGAAGCCATTTTGGATTTGGGATATGTCGTGGGAACAACCTCCAGGCCTGGAAAAGAGAGAAGACCGCTTCTCACCCCTAAAGAGATGGTTCAAAAACTGATTCCCATTTCGAAAGGGAATCTCATCGGTCTGGTTTTTGGTTCCGAAAAAGAGGGTTTAACCAATGAAGAACTCTCGCTTTGCCATCTCTATGTGAGAATCCCTTCCGTGGAAACATTTCCTTCCCTCAACCTCGCTCAGGCTGTGATGGTTCTCTGCTACGAACTCTTTCAATCCACAAGTCTCGTTTCGAAGAGTTCGGCCCTATTAGCTCCGACAGAACAGATGGAGAAAATGTTTCAACATATGGAGAAGACCCTACTCAATATCGGATTTCTGGAGGCCAAAAACCCGAAAAGAATCATGAGGACGCTGAGACGGCTTTTTGGAAGAAGCCAGATGGAACTGAGAGATGTTCAGATTCTTCAAGGGATATGGAGTAGGGTTGATTGGATATTGAGAAGGAAGAAAGCCTCTTAATCTGCCTATAGTCTTGTAATCATCTGGCTTGGGGGCCATTCGACTACAAGACTATAGGACTATGCGCTCACTCATTTCTTCTCCATAAAAGGTTTGAGCAGGTCAATGGGAACAGGAAAGATCGTCGTTGAGTTTTTCTCGGTGGCTACTTCGGTTAAGGTCTGAAGGAACCTTAGCTGAAGCGCTGCAGGATTTGCTCCAATCACACTTGCGGCTTGAGCCAATTTTTCTGCCGCCTGGTATTCTCCATCCGCATGGATCACTTTCGCCCTTCTTTCTCTCTCTGCCTCGGCTTGGCGAGCAATGGCTCTTCGCATCTCTTCAGGAAGATCGACCTGTTTCGTTTCGACCTTAGAGACCTTGATCCCCCAAGGCTCGGTATCCTTATCCAGAATGTCCTGAATATGCATATTGATCTTTTCTCGCTGGGAGAGCAGTTCGTCCAGTTCAGCCTGGCCCACGACACTTCGTAGAGTGGTTTGGGCTAACTGGGAGGTGGCATAGAGATAGTTTTCCACTTCCACCACTGCCTTATTGGGATCCATTACCCGAAAATAGACAACGGCATTCACTTTGATGGAAACATTATCTCGGGTGATCACATCTTGGGGGGGAATGTCGAGGGTCACTGTCCGAAGACTGATCTTAATCAACTTATCAATCCCTGGAATGATCAAGATCAGCCCTGGCCCTTTGGCTCCGATGAGCCTTCCAAGACGGAAGACAACACCCCTCTCGTACTCCCTCAGAATCTTGATGGCGGAAGCAGCCAAGATAAATAAAAAGACGATCAAGAAAAATAAACCGGATGGAAGTCCTACTGGGCTCATTTGATTTCCTCCTCTTCAGATTTTTTTGACCTTTAAGATTAAATTGGTGACTTCAACGACCTGGACTTTTTCTCCCTTTTCAATGGGTTGATCAGCAATAGCATTCCAGAATTCTCCATGAATCGCAACTTTTCCTTCTGGGGTGAGGGGAATGGTGACCACTCCTACCTCTCCGATCAATCCTTCCATTCCTGTGGTCGGTTTTGAAAGACGTGCTCGGATGGCCATGGTTACGGCAAAGATGAAGAAACCTGCACTGACCAAGACCGCCGGAATGATGACACTTAAGGAGATTCTCATATATTCGGTTGGATTTTCGATCAACATGAGAGATCCCAAAAAGAGTGAAATAACACCTCCGACCGATAATAGGCCATGGCTGACCACCTTAATCTCAGCAATGAAGAGGATGATCGCAAAGAGAATGAGGGCCAACCCTGCAAAGTTGATGGGAAGCATCTGGAGTGCATAGAAGGCAAGGATGAGGAATATCCCGCCAACCACGCCGGGAAGGATAGAACCGGGATTCGAAAGCTCGAAGAAGATACCATAGATACCGAGCATCAGTAAGATGTAAGCAATGCTTGGATTGGAGATGATATCGAGAAAACGATAACGCCAACTCATCTCCAGAGGCCGAGGTTGGACCCCTTTGGTCAGAAGGGTTCGGGTCATACCATCAAACTTGATCACTTTCCCGTCAATCTTACTGAGAAGGTCTTGGATATCTGGGCTGACGAAATCGACCACATTCGATTTGACGGCCTCTTCTTCTGTGATGGAAACGCTTTTTCTGACCGCCTTTTCACCCCATTCCATATTTCTTCCTCTGGTTTTGGCGATCGTCTTAATATAGGAGACGGTATCATTGACGATCTTTTCTGACATCGTCTTACTCTCCTTTCCTTCGCCAAGCGAGACTGGATGGGCGGCTCCGATATGGGTGCCAGGCGCCATCGCTGCAATATGGGCAGCCATTGTTATAAAGACCCCTGCTGAGGCGGCCCTCCCTCCACTCGGCGAGACATAGACAATAATTGGAAGGTTGGAGGTGAGTATCTTTTTAACGATGATCCTCATGGACTCCATCAGGCCTCCAGGGGTATCAAGCTGGATGATGAGGCATTGGGCTCCTTTCTCTGCGGCTTTATCAATCGATTCGATAATAAACTTAGAGGTGGCCGGGTTGATGATACCGTCCACTTCAATGACATAGATAGGAGCCTTTTCCTGCGAATGGGAAGGGGTTCCCAAAGAGAGTGAAAGCCCGATCATGACCAAAACAATGTATATCGTGGAAGAGTATCGTTTCAAATCATTCTCCTTTATTAGAATCAAATTACCTTAAAAAGCAGGGATTGTCAAATCCAACCTATATTGCTATCTTCATGAGGTCTTCTGCGAGAAGAATTTCGCCCTGGAAGACCTTTTTACATTGATCTAAGATGTCATATTGGTCACAGAGGGGATAGAGGTGGGTGAGGAGGAGTTTTTTGCAGTGGGATTCTTTAGCAACCCTTCCTGCCAGAGAGGGTGTAAGATGGCCCTCCACCTTTTTTTGATCTGGAAAGGAGCATTCCAGAACGAGGAGGTCTGCCTTCCAGGCAAGACTCACAAGATTTTCACAGTAGTCTGTATCTCCAGAGATGACGATTGACTTCCCCTCTCCCCATTCAACTCGATAGCCAATACTCTCAGGAAGATGAGCCATGGATTTTGAGAGAATTTTTATCCCATCCAGAAGAAGAGGGGAGGAGACGACTTCCTTCACTGTCAATTGGTAAGGCTGGGGTTCTATCCAGGCAGCATAGAGGTTTTTTAACATCTGGAAATGCTGTTTGAATCCGCAGCCTCCGACCAGAGTCAATTCCTTTTGGCGCGGGAGCTCTCCATACTTACATGCAAACAGGATTGGGACCAGATCTGCTATATGGTCGGGGTGGATATGAGTATAGAGAAGGAGATCAATATCTCGATAGGTTATCCCCACTTCGAGCATCCTCCTTAATATTCCTGGACCGCTGTCAATCACAATATGACGACTCTTCAAAGAGAGAAGTAAGCCAGGAGAAGCTCTTCTTAAAGAGGGAATGCCTGTTCCAGAGCCCAGTATGATCAATTCTGGCATGATGATCTCAACCTCAAGCTTTTATAAGTTAACATAAAACGATGAAATTGCAACCCCGATGGCTCGACTTCCCGTATATTCGGATTTACCCATACTTTTTGGTCATTAAAAAGGTTGACTTGATTTTTAGGCCGTATTAAAATTTTTGAAAAGGAGACGTCAATTAGCAAAGTCTTTGGAAACATCATTGGTCTGAAACCCAATCAGATCAGGCGGATTGAGTATATCTATCGGAGGAAGATCCCACCCGAGAAGATCGTCACTCCTGAAGTTGCCCACCTTTTATTCGACCTCTCCAGAGAAATTCATCGGCAAATCGGAATCCTTATCGGAAGGAGAGGAGCTATCGAAATGGTCATCGTTGGAGATCAACGTGGGATTACGATCCCTGACCTTTCGCGCGATCGAATCGGCATCCCCCGATTAAGGGGGGTGCGATTGGTTCATACACACCTAAGAGGGGAGCCTTTGAACGAAGAAGACTTAACGGATCTTGCCCTATTAAGGCTGGACATGATCGTTGCCCTGACAAGCGATGGCAAGAAGGGGCAAGAAACGATCCACTACGCCCATCTTCTCCCTGACAATCCAGCGAAGAGAGTGTGGGAGGTCGAATCCTCTTGTTCATGGAATGACTTAGAGATTAATTTTCTGAAATGGGTCCAGTCATTGGAAGATCAGTTTCAGCGAGGCCAGAGGGCAATCTCTACGAAAAGTCGCAAGGAGAAGGCTATCCTCATCTCGGTCAGTCGAGAGAACCGAGACGTTTTGGAAAACTCCATGGAAGAGTTAAGGGAGTTGGCAGAATCGAGTGGTGTGTTGGTGGCAGAGACGATCATCCAGAGGCCACAAACGATTTCGCATTCCACGCTGATCGGAGAGGGAAAATTAAGAGAGCTACTTGTGAAGTGTATGCAATTGGGTGTGGATCTGATCATCTTCGATCAGAATTTAACACCTGGGCAGATGGCTTCGATCTCTGACCTGACCGAATTGAGAGTGATTGATCGAACCCAGCTTATTCTGGACATCTTTGCCCAGAGGGCCCATACTCGGGATGGGAAGAATCAGGTGGAGCTGGCACAGCTGAAATACTTGCTTCCGCGCCTTGCCAGAAAGACTTTGGCGCTTTCAAGGCTGACCGGAGGAATTGGAGGAAGAGGGCCAGGAGAAACAAAGCTTGAGATTGATCGGCGAAGGGTGAGGGAGAGGATCCATCTTCTGGAAAAGGAGCTGGAGCGCTTGAGCCTGCGCAGGGAACAGAGAAGAGCCCTTCGTAAAAAAGCGGGGATTCCCATTCTTTCCATCATCGGATATACGAATGCAGGGAAATCAACCCTTTTTAATCTTCTCACGAAGAGCCGCTTTAGCGTGGAGGATAAACTCTTTGCCACATTAGATACAGCCACCCGTAAGTTGAGATTGACCAAAGATCTCTGGGTGAAGAGAGAACCCATGGATGTGGTGATTACGGATACGGTCGGTTTTATTAAGGATCTGCCTAAGGATCTATTAGGAGCCTTTCGACCCACCTTCGACGAGCTCAGGGAATCTGATCTTTTGATTCATCTGGTCGATATCAGCAGTCCGAGACGACAGGAACATATGGAGGCTGTCCAAAAGATCCTGATGGAACTTGGATTGGAAGAGATCCCACTCTTTTTAGTTTTCAACAAAGAGGACAGAATGGACCAAGAGGAGGTAAGGGCGCTCTGCAAAAGATACGGTGCTGTATCGATCTCAGCCCTTCGACCAAAAAGCCTCAGCGATTTTTTCATGGAGCTTGAGAGGAAGCTCGAAGAGATTTATTCCTCAAAAATGGAAGATAGCAAAGTCCTTGACGATTTTTGCAAGATACCCAACGAAGACATCTCCACCGAATTATTGCAACAGGTTGACAAACGGGATTGGGTCTGATATATGAAATTAAAATTTTTCGATCTCTGATTAGGCGAAGACCCTTTTGAAATCCAGTCTGGGTCATAGTTTGACTAATTCACTTTAGATCGTTGGCAAAAGAGGATCGATGATGGAAAACCATCTGCATACCTTTGAGGAATATCTTACCTTCGATGACGTCTTATTGGTCCCTTCTTATTCCGAGGTCTTACCAAAAGAGGTGGATATCTCCACCTTACTGACTCGGGAGATCCGGTTGAATATCCCTCTGGTCAGCGCAGCCATGGACACCGTGACTGAGTCAAGGACAGCTATAGCCATGGCTCAAGAAGGAGGAATAGGAATCATCCACCGCAATCTTTCTATCACGGATCAGGCATTGGAGGTGGATAAGGTGAAGAAGTCGGAGAGTGGAATGATTCTTAACCCCATCACCATGGATCCTGACCAGAAGATCCACGAAGCCCTGGAGGTGATGAGGAGATACCGGATATCAGGAGTTCCCATCACCCGAGAGGGCAAGCTCGTTGGAATTCTCACCAACCGAGACCTCCGATTTGAGAAGAGGCTGGACGAGAAGATCTCAACGGTCATGACCAAGGACCGGCTCATCACGGTCCCTGTGGGAACAACGCTTGAGCAGGCCAAAGAGATCCTTCACCAGAACCGGATCGAGAAATTACTGGTTGTCGATGCTCATAACAATTTGAAAGGTTTGATCACCATCAAAGATATCGAGAAGATGAGGAAGTACCCCAACTCTTGTAAGGATGCCCATGGACGGCTTCGAGTGGGAGCGGCGATTGGAACGGGAAAGGATCGGGAACCGAGAACGGAAGCGCTCATTCGAGCAGGACTCGACGTTCTGGTTATCGATACGGCCCACGGCCATACCAAGGATGTCCTGGAAGCCATCCGTGATACAAAAAAGAACTTTCCGGGCTGTCAGTTGATCGCTGGAAACATCGCTACCAGAGAGGGGATGCTCGATCTCATCAAGGCAGGGGTGGATGGGGTTAAGGTTGGCGTTGGGCCAGGCTCAATCTGTACTACGCGGATTATTGCAGGTGTGGGCGTCCCCCAGCTTTCTGCAATCCGTGAGGTCGCTGAGGTCTCAGAGCAGTATGAGATGCCCATCATTGCCGATGGAGGGATTAAATTTTCAGGGGATATCACTAAGGCCCTTGCCGCCGGAGCCCATTCAGTAATGATCGGGAATCTATTTGCTGGCACCGACGAAAGCCCTGGTGAGATCGTTCTCTACCAGGGGAGAAGCTATAAAGTATATCGGGGTATGGGCTCTTTGGAAGCGATGAGGGAGGGGAGTAAGGATCGCTACATGCAGGCAGAGGTTGAGAGTGAAACGAAACTGGTTCCCGAGGGAATTGAGGGAAGGGTTCCTTATCGAGGTGCCCTCTCTTTCTGTATCCATCAGCTCGTTGGTGGACTCAAGGCAGGCATGGGATATATGGGCGCAAAGAATATTCCAGAGATGCGGCAGAAGGCTCGATTCATCCGGATCACTTCCTCTGGTTTAAAAGAGAGCCATGTCCATGATGTCATCATTACCAAGGAGGCTCCCAATTATAGATTGGAATAGGCTTCTCAAGAGAGAAGAAGATCATGAGAACATCCCTCTGGGAGAGATTGAGAGATCTGGACGCCACTCACACCGACCTGTAGAGATAGGGATTTCGGGCAAAGCGAGAAGGGAAAAAGGGGGTTACCTTGAAGAAAAAAACTATTTTGCTCTTGCTTATCATCGTCCTCTCTCTGCTTTACTACCTTGGTTTTCTAACCCGAAAAGAGATGCTTCCCCTATCGAAGGAATTCCTCTCCGCAGAGAGTTCTTCCACGATCGAACCGGTGCTTGATCTTAAAGGGGTAGGGGTTATCAAATCGAAGATAGCGGAAAGGAAACCCCCTTCGTTTGATCAGAAGGAGCTGGATCAACTATACCAGATTCAATTAGATAAGGGGGTTCGTAATCTTTCTACGCTCTCTTTATTCCTGGTTAGGGAGGCCCGAAAAGCGAGGGAATCTGGTCAACTGGATCGCGCCATCGATCTGGCAACCTATGCCCACCGATTTTCACCAAAACTCCCACAGCCCTACTTTGAACTGGCGAAGGTCCGATGGAAGCAGAAGCCGTTTCAACTCGACGAAATCTTTCCAGAGATCCTAAAGGGATATAGAGCCAAATTCAGCTACTTTCCCTCCTCGCTTTTCGTCTTTTATAATGGGGTTTACATTCTCTCCAATGCGATCCTAATGGCTTTCATCATTTTTGGGATCATCCTCCTCTGGAAATACTTTCCAATCTATCTCTATGATATCCGTAGAAATTTGACGCTTGTGGTTCCCAATCTATTTATCAACGGGTTGAAGATCTTCATTCTTTTTATTCCCTTTTTTCTTCGGTTCGATATCTTGTGGGCGATTCTCTACTGGAATATTCTTTTATGGGGTTTTGTACCGTCCAGGGAGAGACAGATCGTTTTGGTCTTTTTAATCGTTTTGGTCTATTTACCTTTCGTTCTTCGTACCTCCTCCGCATCTTTAAACAGTCCTGCCTCCGAGATTGTCTTGGAGTTACATGAATCGAACTATGAAAACTGGGACAAGATGACAGAAGAGAAATTGAAATCATGGTTGTTAAACCATCCCGATGACGTTCAGGTTCTTTTCACCCTGGGACTGATCGAAAAGAGGCAGGGACGCTACACGCAAGCCGAAGACTTTTATCGGAGAGTGATCGACTATTCCCCTGAGTTAAGCGAGGCCTATTCCAATCTGGGGAATGTTTATTTAGCACAGAAACAGATCCGGATGGCCGTTGAATCCTATCAGCGCGCGGTCGAACTCAATCCAAATAAGGGCGGCTATCACTTCAATCTCTATCGTGCCTATTCTCAAGAAACCTTTTTCTCAAGTAAATCTGAGGAAGCCTTCCAAATGGCCAGATCCATCGATCCTAAATTGGTTCGGTACTATTCTTCAATCGATTCTCCCAACATGAACCGATTGGTCATTGATGAAATTCTGACCCACCAGCAGCTCTGGAATCGATTATTGGATGTTTATACTGGAGGAAAAGGGTTACTGTTTCAATTCTTCAGGGTTTGGTTTGAAAGGATCCCCTCGGCCATTCCATTTCTATCTCCCATCTTCTTTATAGCCTTCCTGGTCGGGATGTCGAGGTATACACGAGCCAAACGTTTCCTGACCCGATGTCCAATATGCGGGAATGCGACTCATCGGCTCTATTTAGGCCCATCCACAACCTCAGGAAAGGAATTCATCTGTTTTAACTGCTACCGCCTATATGCCCAGAAGGAGAAGGTCCATCCCAAGCTCAAAGAAAAAAAGTCCCTCCAGGTCCATGCCTTTCAGAAACAGGACCATTTTATGGGGACATTTCCTTCCTACTTCTTTATCGGGTTCAGCCAACTCTGGAGGGGCCATGCGTTCAAGGGATTATTGCTCCTTTCCATCTTTTTCATTATCGTTTTGAGATTTCTCTTCTGGCATGGAGTCCTTCCTGGGTTGGACCTGGGAGTACTCTTTTCATGGTGGAGCTTCTTTTTTTGGGGAGGCCTTTTCGTTCTCTTCTGGTTTCTCAACTTTCGATGGGTTCGTCGCTTAAAGCCAGAGTTCAAGGTTCCCAGATAAGGAGAGAGGGATATGGCTCTACAAGGAACATTAAAGGACTTTAGCATCACAGAGATTATACAACTGGTTGGCCAACAGCTCAAAACAGGGGTCCTTTGGATACGCCACAGAAAAAAATTGGTCGAAATCTCTTTTGTGGATGGGATGATCGTCCATGTTCACTCCAATTTCCGGGGGAAGAGAGATCTGATCGGTGAGATTCTCGTCAAGGCCAAATTGATCACCGAAGAACAATTAGAGAGTGTTCTTAAAATTCAGAAGGAGACATTGAAGTATACCGGAGAGATTCTGGTGGATCTAGGGCTCTTGACGAAAGAGGAAGTCTTAAGGGTGATTGCAACCCAGGTCTACGAAACGATCTACGATCTTTTCTGGTGGGAGGATGGGATATTTAGTTTCGATCTCAAAATGGTGGAGAGTTATAAGAAGATTCCATTTGCCCTGAGCACTGAGCAGGTCCTATTGAACATCCTCCGGATGGTGGATGAGTGGTCAGAGATTGAGAAGAAGATCGTCTCCCTGAACCTCGTCTTGCGAAAATCCTTAAGGAAAGAAGAACAATCGGACGATATCCTCGCTTCCCAAAACATGTTGCGGGAGAAGTTGTCTTCGGAGCAGGAGTTGCTCTACAACCTTGTCGACGGAACTCGGACCGTCCAAGAGATTATTGATCGGAGCCTTTTCGGAAGGTTTAATGCCTGCGAGACCTTGGTCAGTCTTATGGAGATGGGATTGATTGAGGCGGTGGGCATAAAGACCCCGACCTTGCTCAAAAAGGTGAGCACGATCAATTTCAAAGAGGCGCTGGCCTTTGCCTATTACGGAGCCTTCTTGATCTTTATCTTTCTCCTCCTCATCTACTTTAAACCCAATTTTTTACGTCACTTTTGGGACTCGAAGATCGAACGGGTTGATATGGAGACGCCTGCCCTTTTTGTCCACCGAGCTCAACTCGACCGGATACGGAACGCACTGGAGATATTCTATTTGGAAAGAGGGGTTTACCCCCAACGGCTTGAGGAGTTGGTGACCGCCCAGCTCCTCCGGAAAAGCGACCTCTTCTATCACAAAGGGATGTCCTATCAGTATGAGCTGAAAGACGGTAAATATATTTTGAAACATTGAAGCCCAGTCATTCCCGTTGATCTCATTCCTCTCTCATCCCATGATACCGAAGGAAAAGAATGAGCCCTTCTTCCAATTTCGATAAAATTCTTATCCTCGATTTTGGTTCCCAGTATACCCAATTGATCGCCCGTCGCGTGAGAGAATGTCGGATCTATAGCGAGATTCAACCTTACGATTTTCCACTGGAGAGAATCAAAACCCTCTCTCCCCAAGGGATCATTCTCTCAGGAGGGCCTTCGAGTGTTTATGAGCTGGGAGCCCCTTCCTGCGATCAAAGGCTTTTCGACATGGGGATTCCCATTTTAGGAATCTGTTATGGGATGCAGTTAATCGGCGAACTCTTAGGGGGAGAGGTCGCCCATTCTGAGAAAAGGGAGTATGGAAAAATTCGTTTGACGATCGATCGTGGGGGAAGCCTGTTTAAAGGGGTTGGAAGAAAAGGAGATTCGTTCCAAGTCTGGATGAGCCACGGCGATCAGATCCGGCGTTTGCCCCGTGGATTTCATGCTTTGGCCCATTCGAGCCATACACCTTTTGCTGCCATCGGAGATTCGAAAAGAAAGATTTACGGACTTCAATTTCATCCCGAGGTGGTCCACACGCTTCACGGGATTGACATTCTCCGAAATTTTCTATTCCATGTTTGTGGCTGCCAACGTCTTTGGGACATGCGTTCGTTCTTAGAGGAGGCGACGCTTCAACTGAAGAAGCGGATCGGTTCGGGAAGGGTGATCTGCGGTTTGAGCGGAGGCGTCGATTCTACAGTGGTTGCTCTTCTTCTGCATCGAGTGATCGGAGATCATTTAAAATGTATCTTTGTCAATAATGGACTTTTGAGGCGGAATGAAGCCTCGCAGGTCGTAGAACTCTTCACGCAACATTTCCATATTCCACTCATCTATGTGGATGCTGAGAAGCGGTTTTTAAAACGGCTCAAGGGGGTAACAGATCCGGAGGAGAAGCGGAAGCGGATCGGTAGAGAGTTTATTGCCGTTTTTGAAAAGGAGGCAAGAAAGATTGGAGGCGTAAAGTTTCTTGCACAGGGGACCCTCTATCCCGATGTGATTGAAAGCACCTCTTGGAAGGGACCCTCCGCAATGATCAAAAGCCACCATAATGTAGGTGGATTGCCGGAGAAGATGCGGTTAAAGCTGGTGGAACCCTTACGAGAATTGTTTAAGGACGAAGTGAGAGCTTTGGGCAGAGAGCTGGGTCTTCCTCGGGAGGTGATCCAGAGGCAACCTTTTCCCGGGCCAGGGCTGGCTGTCCGAATCATCGGCGAGGTCGATCAAGAGAGGCTTGAAATTTTAAGGGATGCCGATGCGATCGTCATGGAAGAGATGAAGAAGAACGATTTGTTAGACCGGGTCTGGCAATGCTTTGCGGTCCTTCTGCCGATTAAGACCGTTGGTGTCATGGGCGATTTCCGAACTTATGAGCATGTGGTTGCCTTGAGGATTGTGGAGAGCCAAGACGGCATGACCGCCGATTGGGTCAAGCTGGACCATCGAATCTTAGAACAGATGGCAAACCGAATCATCAATGAAGTCAGAAAAGTGAATCGAGTCGTGTATGACATCAGTTCGAAACCACCCAGCACGATAGAATGGGAGTAAGTCGAAGAGATATCGAAGTCCGAATATCGTCATGCCAGAGGCAGATCCGCCTCTGGCAGAAAATACGAATCAAATCCAAATTTTCAAAATTCAAATGGTTTGAGCTTTTTTGTTTCGAACATTTTTAAAATGGTCATTTGAGATGGTTTCGAATTTCAAATTTGTGTTTCGGAGTTCAATCCAACCTTGACATTTCTCTTTTAGCATTTGAAAGTTAAGTGATATGTCACATAACGAATTTATCCACCTCCATCTTCATAGCCAATATAGCCTTCTGGACGGTGCCATCCGATTCGAGGAGCTCTTCGATCTGGCGAGAAAATACCGGATGGATACTGTAGCGCTGACCGATCATGGAAATATGTTTGGGGCGGTTGAATTTTATCAGACGGCGATCAAGTACGGAATTAAACCCATCTTGGGATGCGAAATCTATGTGGCTCCAGGAAGTCGATTCGAGAAGAAGACCGTTGCAGAGGGAGGGGAAGGGGCTTACCATCTCACCCTTCTGGTGAAAAATAGGACCGGTTATTTTAACCTCATCAAACTGATCAGTCTTGCCCATCTTGAGGGGTTTTATTATAAGCCGAGAGTGGATAAAGAGCTTTTAAGTCAATATCATGAAGGGCTGATCTGTCTCAGCGGATGCCTGAAAGGGGAGATTGCTATTTTGGCCGCCCGGGGTGAGATGAAGAAGGCTTTCCAGGTTGCTGAAGAATATCGGCGCATCTTTGATGATCGACGATTTTTTATCGAACTTCAGAAGAATGGGGCTGAAAACCAGACCCTTATCAATGAACGCCTCCTTGAGATCAGCCGAGAATCTTTTTTGCCAATCGTGGCGACTAATGATTGTCATTACCTCCATCGGGAGGATGCTCCAGCCCACGAAGTCTTACTCTGCCTCCAGACGGGCAAGACCCTCAACGATAAAGACCGGATGAGGTTTTCTTCCGACGAATTTTACTTCAGGTCGCCCCAGGAGATGATGAATCTGTTCAGAGAGACCCCAGAGGCCATAGCCCACACCTTGGAGATTGCAGAGGGTTGTAATCTGGAGTTGAAGTTCGAAGAGAAACATATTCCTCGAATTACCGTCCCTACTGGAGAGTCACCAGAGAGCCATCTCGAAAGGCTTGCTCGGGAAGGATTGGAAAGAAGGCTTCAAGCTTACCGGGATACGAAAGATTTTGACGAGCGGGTTCTCCGATATCGGCATCGTCTGGAAGAGGAGCTGAAGATCATCAAGTCTATGGGGTATCCAGGCTATTTTTTGATCGTGGCTGATTTTATCCATTACGCCAAAAAGAAAGGGATTCCCGTCGGACCTGGAAGAGGGTCTGTGGCCGGAAGCTTGGTTGCCTATGCACTTGAGATTACCGATTTGGACCCCATTGAGTACGACCTCATCTTTGAGAGGTTTTTAAATCCAGGTCGAAAGAGCAGCATGCCAGATGTGGATGTCGATTTCTGTATGGTGGGAAGGGATGAGGTGATCCAGTATGTGATGGCGAAGTATGGGAAGGAGAATGTTGCCCAGATCATCACCTTCGGTAAGATGCAGGCAAGGGCTGTGATTCGAGATGTGGGTAGAGTCATGGGTATTCCCTATGCAGAAGTGGACCGGATCGCCAAACTCATTCCAGGTGGTCCCAATATTACCCTGACCGAAGCCCTCGAAAGGGAACCTCAACTGAAGGAGATGATTCAGGTTGATCCAAGGATCGCCTCTCTCTTTAAGATTGCTCGATCTTTGGAGGGGCTGGTCCGGCATGCCTCCACCCATGCGGCCGGCATTGTCATTTCGAATCGACCTTTGGTCGATTACCTTCCCCTTTATCGCGGGCAGGACGGTGAGGTGGTTACCCAGTATGCGATGAAAGAGGTGGAGGCCATCGGACTGGTCAAATTCGATTTTTTAGGGCTAAAAACGCTCACGATGATGAATCATGCCATTCAACTCATCGAGAAGAATCAGGGGATCCAGATTGAACTCTCGAAGATTCCCCTCAATGACCCACAGGTGTTTGCCTCCCTTGGATCCGGATCCAATCTCGGTCTCTTCCAGTTAGAAAGTTCTGGAATGAGAGACTTGTTGATTAAACTCAAACCCGAGAGCTTTAAAGATATCGTCGCTCTGGTTGCGCTTTACCGACCAGGTCCCATTGATAGTGGGATGGTGGAGGAGTTTGTCAAACGAAAACATGGGAAAGTCTCCATCTCTTATGAAATCCCTGCGCTTGAAGAAATTCTGAAGGATACCTATGGGGTCATTGTCTATCAGGAGCAGGTGATGCGGATTGCGAGTAGCCTGGCGAACTTTACACTTGAAGATGCCGATAATCTGCGAAGGGCCATGGCCAAGAAGGACCCTGCGGAGATGGAGAAACAGAAGGAAAAATTTTTGGAGGGGTCGAAAAAGAATCGGATCCCAACCAAGAAAGCCGAAAAAATTTTTGACCAGATGGAGACCTTTGGCCGTTATGGCTTCAATAAATCTCATAGTGCGGCCTATGCGCTCATCGCCTATCAAACCGCCTATCTGAAGACACATTACCCTATTGAATTTATGGCAGCCCTGTTGACAAGCGAGGTTCAGAGTGCCGATAAGATGGTAAGGTATCTTGCCGAATGTCGGGAGATGGCCATTCCCATTCTGCCTCCGGATATCAATGAAAGCCAGCGAGACTTTGCGGTGGTGGGAAATCAGATTCGGTTTGGCCTGGCAGCTGTCAAGAATGTGGGAGAAGCAGCTATTGAGGCCATCCTCAAAGAGAGGGAGGAGAAAGGGAAATTTGGTTCCCTGTTCGATTTCTGTCGCCGGGTTGATTTGAGAAAAGTGAACCGTCGGGTGATCGAAAGTCTGATCAAATGTGGCGCCTTCGATTTTTCTAAAGCCCATCGCTCCCAGATGTTAGCGGTGTTGGAGGAGATCGTGGAGCGATCCCAAACCGCGCAACGCAAGAGAGATGCAAATCAGTTGAGCATGTGGGAGTCCCCTCATGATCAGAGCGAAGAGACCTATCCTGAAATGGAGGAGTTTTCCGAAAACCAGTTGATCCTTTTTGAAAAAGAGATAATCGGGTTTTATATTTCCCGTCATCCCCTATCTGCCTATCAGGAGGCGATCAAGCGATGGTCGACTGAAGACACTTCCACCCTTCTCCAACGACAGAACGGTCAGGAGGTGAAGCTCTGTGGTCTGGTCAGTAGCCTGAAGGAGATTGTTACCAAAAAGGGGGACCGGATGGCCTTTTTAAACCTTGAGGATATGAAGGGGTTTGTCGAAGTAATCCTCTTTCCAGAGGTCTTTAAGAGCGCTTCCCAATATCTCCGGAGCGGCGATCCACTCTTGGTGAGAGGGAATCTCGATCTTTCTGAGGATCGTGTCAAGATCAAAGCGATCGAGGTCCGGTCTATTTCCGGATTGACTTCTTCGAAATTCCAGACCTTTCATTTAAAGATCCCTCAATCCTCTTTAACCCAAACGGGTTTATACGAATTGAAGGAAGCGATCCTTGCTCATCAGGGGGCCTGCCCGATATTCCTCCATATCACCAATGGTGAAAAACAGGAAACGGTGATCGCCTTCTCCGATGCCTATCGCGTGGATCCCTCGCCGGTCTTTCAGTCCCGGATTAAGACGTTGTTCTCCACTTCTCATCTCTCCTTAGAATGGAGTTAGAAGATGGTCAGACATTATCTGGATTTTGAAAAACCGCTCGTTGAGCTGGAAAATGAGATTGAACATCTCAAACGGTTTTCAAAAGGTAAGCAGCTCCATTTCGATGAACAGATCAAGAACCTGGAAGAGAAGCTCCTTCGACTCCGGAAGGAGATTTTCTCGAACCTGACCGGATGGCAGATCACCCAGTTAGCCCGGCATATCGACCGCCCCAAAGCCTCTTATTATATCCAGACCATTTTCAACAATTTTATCGAGCTCCATGGCGATCGGCTTTACGGAGATGATCCAGCCATCATCGGCGGAATCGCCAGTCTGAATCAGAGAACGGTGATCGTGGTTGCCCACCAGAAGGGAACCGACGTAAAGGAGATGGCCCAGCGAAACTTTGGCATGCCCCATCCAGAGGGGTATCGGAAGGCCTTGAGGTTGATGCGAATGGCAGAAATTTTTCAAAAGCCTGTCATCACCATGATCGATACACCCGGAGCATTCCCAGGAGTGGGCGCTGAGGAGAGGGGGCAGGCAGAAGCCATTGCCCGAAATCTGAAGATGATGGCGATGCTCCGTACGCCTATTGTTACGGTTGTCATCGGAGAAGGGGGAAGTGGGGGTGCCTTGGCCATTGGAGTGGGTGACCGAGTATTGATGCTGGAGTATGCCATCTACTCCGTCATCTCACCGGAGGGGTGCGCAGCCATCCTTTGGAAAGACGGTGAGAAGGGCAAGGCGATGGCAGCCGATTCTCTTAAATTGACCGCTCGTGATCTGTACCGATTGGGGGTCATTGACGAAATGATTGAGGAGCCTTTAGGTGGTTCGCATCGGGACCCCAAAGAGACGGCAGATCGCTTAAAGAGGGCATTGGAAATCCACCTGGATGAATTAGAGAAGGTTGCGATCGACTCTCTCGTTCAGCATCGATATGAGAAGTTTCGACAGATAGGCGCCTTTCTGGAAGGAAATGGACAGTAGGACTTCCCTATGAATGGATATGGGGAATGCCCAAGATGAATCGGAAAGCAGAGGCTAAGGCGTGGAAGTTGAGAAGATGAAGAGAGGTAAGATTCAGGTTTTGCCAGAAACCGTTTCTCAGAAGATTGCTGCTGGAGAAGTGGTTGAAAGACCTGCCTCTGTGGTTAAAGAACTGATGGAGAATGCAATCGACGCAGGGGCTACTGAGATTGTCGTGGAGCTTCAGTCAGGAGGGCTCCAGTCGATTCGTGTGGCAGATAATGGAGAGGGGATGGTTTCCGAAGATGTCCCTCTCAGCCTCCAGCGATTTGCCACCAGTAAGATTCGTGAAGCCGAAGACCTCTATGCGATCGAGACATTAGGGTTTAGAGGCGAAGCTTTACCCAGCATTGCAGCTGTTTCGAAATTGGTTCTCACCACCCGACACTCGAATTCGATCAGCGGAACGAAAGTGGTTTCAGAGGGAGGCGAGATCAAATATCTTTCAGAGACCGGAAGCCCTGTTGGGACAGAGGTGGAAGTGCGGGACCTGTTCTACAATCTACCGGTACGGAGAAGGTTTTTACGATCCATTCGCACAGAGCTGCGATATGCACTTCAACAATTTCTCAGAGTGGGACTGGCCTATCCTTCTATCACCTTCAAATTGATCCATGACGGTCGAACCCTGGAGGAGCTATGGAGGACCGATTCACCTCTGGTTCGTATCGAAGCCGTCCTTGGAAAAGGGGTTTCACACCATCTTGAATCGATCCAACAAGAGGAGAACGGAATTCGGGTAGAAGGTTTTGTGAGCCTTCCTTCCTTATCGAAGGGAAACGGAGAAGGAATCTCTCTCTATGTTAACCGCAGGTACGTGAAGGATCGGGTTATTTATAAGGCCCTTTTGGATGCCTACCAACATATCCTTCCAGCTCATCGATATCCCATTGCAGTTCTCTATCTCTTCCTTTTGCCATCCTCTGTGGATGTCAATGTCCATCCGACCAAAGCCGAAGTGAAATTTAAGGAGCCGGAAAGGGTCTATCAGACCGTCTGGTCCTGCGTTCGGAGGGTGCTGGAAGAGGTGCGGCCGGAAGAGAAAGATGGTTCAACGCATGTCGGAAGCCCTCCTCTTTCAAAAGAGGAGCTTCAACCCCAACTTCTGTTTCAAAAATCCCCAAAACCGACCTTCAACAGATGGAAGGTAGAGGATGTCGCCTTGAAAGTGGAAGAAGGGGAAAAGGTGTCATGGGAAGCAGAAAAGCAGAGACCCTATCGCATCCTTGGTCAGATCTGGGGAACCTATATCCTCTGCGAAGCCGAGGAGAAGCTCATTTTTGTCGACCAACATGCAGCCCACGAAAGGGTTCTGTATGAAAGGCTGAAAAAGAGGTTGGATGAGAAGGCTCTGGTTTCGGAGAAGTTACTTCTTCCCCTTTTGATCGAATTATCACCTGAGGAATCTTTGATTCTCGATTCGACGAAAGATGCCTTTGAGGCAGTGGGATTTGAAATAGAGCCTATGGGCAAAAAACTTTATGCCATACGCTCCCTTCCTCCCTTTGTCGAACCCAAGGAGGCCGATCAAACTGTGAGGGAGATGCTGGAAGAGCTCTCTTCTTTCCGAAAGGAAGGGCAGGAGCCAGAAGTGCTCCATGCCCTTCTCATCTCTTTGGCCTGTCATTCAGCAGTCCGGGCGAATTTTCCATTAAGGCGGGAAGAGATGGAGGTATTAATCGGAGATCTCTATCCTTTCAATCCTTCGACCACCTGTCCACATGGCCGTCCCATCTACTTTTTTCAATCACTCGATGAGATGAATCGGCGATTTAAGAGAGATTGATCCGGTTAGGACTCGTCCATTGGGTCCGGTCCCTGATTCAAACCATATTTTTCCAGTCGGTAGCGCATCGATCGAAAATTAATATGGAGTAATTCAGCGGCCTTCTTTTTAATCCCCTTTGTCCTTTCGAGGGCTTTCAGGAGAAGGGTCTTCTCGATCTCCTCCACCATCTTTTCGAGATCGATCCCTTCATTCGGAATCTCAAGATCCAGAGGGCTTTTGGGAACCTGAAGTTGTTCTTCAAGGTAGGAATGGATATTCTGGGCGGTCAACTCCTGAGAGGTCTCAAGGGCAACAGCCCTCTCAACGATATTCTGGAGCTCTCTCACATTTCCAGGATAGTCATATTGGATCAGCATCCGGAGCGCTTCAGGAGTGATATGGGAGATGGGCTTTCCAAGCTCTCCGGAGTATCGCTTTAAAAAATGGTTGGCCAGGGCCGGAATATCTTCCTTTCGCTCCCGGAGTGGGGGGAGCTTGATCTGAATGACATTGAGTCGGTAGAAGAGGTCTTCTCGAAACAGTTTCTTTTGAACGGCTTCTTCCAGGTCTTTATTGGTTGCAGAGATGATCCGAACATCGACTCGAATATCTTCCGTTCCTCCCACGCGCTTAAATTCTCGATCCTGTAAGACGCGAAGCAATTTGACCTGCATCATTAAGGGAAGCTCACTGATTTCATCCAAAAAGAGCGTTCCCTCATCCGCTAACTCAAACAGCCCCTTTTTCGTGGTAATGGCATCGGTAAAGGCTCCCTTCATATGGCCAAAGAGTTCGCTCTCGATCAGGGCTTCAGGAATGGCGCCACAGTTTAAGTTAACGAAGGGTTTCTCCTTACGCGGGCTATTATAGTGAATGGCTTTGGCCACCAGCTCCTTTCCTGTTCCACTCTCACCCGTGATCAAAATGTTGGTTTTGGTAGGAGCCACCCTCTCCAGAAGGTCATAGAGCTCAAGCATTCTAGGACTCTGGCCAATGATATTTCCATAATGGTATCGATCCCGGACCACCTGTTTGAGCAGGAGGTTTTCCCTCTGAAGATGCCTCTTCTCCAGAGCATTCTGAATGATCATCTTGATCTCATCGATCTTAAACGGTTTGGTGATATAGTCATAAGCCCCCTCCTTCATCGCCTTAATGGCCGTATCGGCTGAGGCATACGCAGTAATCATGATCACAATGGTCTCTGGAGAGACCGATTTAATCTTCTTGAGAGCAGAGAGGCCATCCTGCCTGGGCATTCGGATATCCACGAGGGCCAGATCGAAGATCTCCTTTTCAATCAACTTGATCACCTCTTCACCATTCGAGGCGAGTGTGACCTTATAGCCCTCCTTTTTGAGCATGATCTCAAGAAATTCCCTCATGCTCTTTTCATCATCCGCGACCAGAATCTTATCTTGAACCATTCTCGTCTTCAGTCCTCATTGGGCTTGATGAATATCGGGTTCAGCAGGCAGGAAGATCGTAAAGGTGGACCCTCTGCCCATTTCACTCTCCACCTTGATCCCTCCATTATGGTTTTCAATAATTTTATGGACGATCGAGAGTCCCAACCCCGTTCCTCCTTCTTTGGTGGAATAGAAAGGCTCAAAGATTTTCTCCTTTTCTTGGGGCGGGATACCGTTCCCAGAATCGGCAATGACAATCTTCACCCAAGCCTCTCCAACCCCTGACGAACCTGAAGGAAGGTTTCCTCCCCAAGCCTCCTCGGTCTTCTCAACGGAGATCCGAATCTCACCCCTTTCCGGGATGGCCTGAGCGGCATTGATCAGCAGATTCCAAAAGACCTGCCTCATCTGATCCGCATCGATCAAGGCCAACATTTCACCGTTGGGTTGGCTTCGGGTAATCTGGAGCCCCTCATGAAAGGCCTGAGAGTGGATGAAGAGCTCAACGGTCTCGTCGAGGATCTTTCCAACCTCCCAAAGCGATCGTCTCATTTGAGGAGGATGAGCGAAGTAGAGGAAGTCAGTGATCAATGAATTGAGTCGTTCCGACTCTCTGAGCGTGATCTCCATCAAATGGTTCTGTTGTGGGTCGAGGTGAAGCTCCGACTTTAACATCTGGATGGCACCGCTCAGCGATGCAAGAGGGTTTCGAATCTCATGGGCCATCCCCGCTGCCAAGGAACCAATGGCAGCCATTCGGTCATGTCGCTTCATCTGTTCTTCCATCTCTTTAACCCGGGTGATGTCCTGAAAGATGAGGGTATGTCCGATCAAATCCCCTTTGGGATCGGTCAGAGGAGAGATGGAAAACCCTAAGTAGAAAGACCCATCGTGAGGGGTGGGAAGACGGGCCTCGTAACGCTGGTAATCGGTTGGAAGACTCGGTTTTCGTTTCATTTCCTCGATAACCCTGCTGATCTCGGGGAAAAGACCGTCTATAGAAAGACCTCTCAATTCAATTCCCTTCCGGTTTAGGATCTTTTCTGCGGTACGGTTGAGGAAATTGATCCGTCCATCCAGATCAATAGTGAGCAGACCACTGTCGAGGCTATTCACGATATTCCGGTTGAAGATCTCAAGTTGATCATAATCTGCCTGTTTCTGAATCAGTTCGCCCTTTTTCTTCTTTAATTCCTCAGAGATCATACTGCTCAGAAAGGCGACGATATAATAGGCGGCTAAATAGATGACCAGGGAGTAAAAGATCTGACTGGCCTCAGGCGGATCGAGCTGACCTGGGAGACGGACCCACTCATAGAGTTGAAACAGAAGGATCAGACCATAAAGAAAGGTGGAGAGGGATGCTGAATAGAAAGCTCCCCGCTTGTAGAAGAGGATACTGCAGCCGATGATCGAGAAGATGTAAACGATCGGGAAGAAGCTCTCCTTTCCGCCCGTATAGTAGATGAGACCTGCAATGAAAAGATGGTCAATGGCGATCTGAACAATCATGAAACGACGAAGATCATTGACCCGTTTCAGGAGAAGAACATAGGCGATTGTGAGCAGATAGAAGAGCATGATGAAATAGTAGAATTGGTTGGTGGTCGGAATGAAGAAGTACTTCTTCTCGTAGATTTGGAAAAGATAGGTAATGGTCAGTAAGAGGGTAAGAATGATTACCCGGCCGAGCATCAATCCCAATACATTTTTATACATTCGTTGTTGGGTGCTGGCGAGAACGTTAAGATTTGGCCCCATAGAACTCGATCATTGGTCTTCATTGAGGCTGGCTAATTTCAGTAAGCCCTGTTTGAAAGTTTTTAACTTTCTAACGGGAAGTTTCACAGCCCAATAGAAGCTCAGCAAGCAATTACCCAACGGCCGATGCCATCTGAAAGATCGGTAGATACATGGCAATGACAACTCCTCCGATCACGACTCCCAGAAAGATCATCAGAAAAGGTTCGAGAAGGGAGGTCATATTGCCTACAGCCACGTCAACCTCTTCTTCGTAGAAATCGGCGATCTTTGCCAACATGGAGTCCAAGGCGCCTGTCGATTCTCCTACGGAGATCATCTGGATGACCATGGGTGGAAAGATCCCACTGCGGCCCAAAGGCTCAGAAATGGTTTCGCCCTCTCGGATGCTTGCCCTTGCTTCGAGTATGGCTGTCTCAATTGTCCGATTTCCGGCTGTCTTCGAAACGATCATGAGCCCGTCAAGGATGGGAACGCCACTGCTGACGAGTGTCCCAAGGGTCCTTGAAAATCGGGCTACGGCAACTTTTTTAAGAAGCATTCCGAAGACAGGCAGCTTCAGAAGAAGGGGATCGACGATCGTCTTTCCTGCCTCGGTCTTATAAAACTTCCGGAAAAGATAGACCAAGAGAATCGCCAAAGGAATAAGGACGATGATATATTTTTTGATAAATTTGCTTAGGGTGAGAACGATAAGGGTCGGTAGTGGAAGCGACTGACCAGCGGATTTGAACATCGTCTCAAAGACAGGGATGACGAAGATCATCAAGATCATCACCACCATCACCGCAACCGTCACGATGATGCCAGGATAGATCAGGGCGCCCTTAACTTTCTTTTTTAAGGCTTCTGCCTTTTCAATGTAGTTGGCCAATCGGAGCAGAATATTGTCGAGGATTCCACCTTCCTCACCGGCCACCACCAAGTTCGTGTAGAGATCATCGAAAGTGCCGGGATGTTTTTTGAGAGATCCGGCAAAGGTGGAACCTCCTTCGACATCCTCTCGTAAATCACGAATGATATTTTTAAAAATCTTGTTCTCCTGTTGGGAGGCGAGGATATCGAGCGATTGGACCAGAGGTAATCCGGCATCAATCATCGTTGCCAATTGACGGGTGAAGATGGCGACGAGTCGCTGCTTCACCTTCTTACCAAATGGCAGGGAAATCTTAACCGCTCTTCCTTTGGCCGTGATTTTGGTGGGAATAATGTTCTGTTGGTGAAGTTGGATGCGGATGGCAGCCTCGCTCGGAGCTTCCATCTCTCCCTTTTTGATCAATCCCTTGCCTGTTTTCCCTTCCCATTGGTAGATTGGCATAATCCCTCCCCTTCCCCTATCTCCGTTTAAATGACCTGTTTCCCAATCTTTCTATAGGGGATATTCGCATTGGTTAGCATCTGATAGAACTCTTCCAAGTTATGGCTTCGGTCGATGGCGTCTTCCACAGAGATGAGATGGCGTTCGACAAGGGCGAGGAGTGCCTGGTTCATGGTCTGCATACCGAATTTTGACTGACCGACCTGCATCTGGGAGTAGATCTGTTGAACTTTGTCCTCACGGATCAGGTTTCGAATGGCAGCGGTTGGGATCATCAACTCCATGGCCATGACACGACCTTTCCCACGCATTCTTGGAATGAGCTGTTGGGACATAACTCCCTCAAGGACGAAGGAGAGCTGTGTCCGCACCTGTTGTTGTTGATGAGGAGGAAAGACGTCAATGATCCGGTTGATCGTCTCGACGCAGGAATTCGTATGGAGCGTTGCAAAGGTGAGATGGCCTGTCTCTGCGGTGAGGAGGGCGGCCTGAATCGTCTCAAGATCCCTCATTTCGCCGATGAGGATAATATCGGGATCCTGACGCAGAATATGCTTAAGGGCATAGCCAAAACCTTTTGTATCGGAGTAAATCTCCCTCTGATTGACGATGGAATTTTTATGGCGATGGATATATTCAATCGGATCTTCGATCGTCACAATATGGGCGTTCCGATCATTATTGATCTTGTCGATCATGGCTGCAAGGGTGGTCGATTTTCCCGAACCCGTAGGGCCTGTTACGAGAACGAGGCCCTTGGGTCTCTTAATCAACTCATTCACAGCAGGTGGAATTCCAAGTTCATGGAAGTTGAGGATATTGAATGGGATGGCACGGAAGACGCCCGCCACAGCTCCCCTCTGCATAAAGATATTTCCACGGAAACGGCTTAACCCTTTTATGCCAAAAGAGAAATCTAACTCTATCTCTTCCTCGAACGTGTGGCGCTGGGCATCGGTCAGAACGCTGTAGCAGAGCCTTTTCGTATCGGTAGGGGTAAGGATAGTATTATCGAAGCTCACCAGCTTTCCGTCAATCCTGAACTTTGGTGGGACGCCTGTTGTAATGTGCAAATCAGAGGCCTTCTTTTCGATCATCGTTTCAAGCAGTTTCTCTAACTCGATCATAGTGGTCCTCTACTTCCTTTCCTTGTTGAAATTATCGATCGTCCACGGTTGATCTGAAGACTTCTTCAATGGAAGTCAGCCCATCTCGGATCTTGATGATTCCGCTCTGCCTCAAGGTCTTCATGCCCAAACGGATGGCCTCTTTCTTTATTTCCGAAGTGGATGCTCGGGCCAAGATCAGTTCTTTGATCTCATCCTTAATGGCCATGACCTCATAGAGCCCGACCCGACCTTTATAGCCTGTATTGTTGCAAATGGGACATCCTTTTCCTTTGTAAACTTGAAAGGTTTTTACCTCGTCTGGCGCAACCCCAAGATCGATCAGTAGCTGGGGGTGAACCTTGATCGGTTCCCGACACTCTGTGCAGATTTTACGGACCAATCTCTGAGCCAGGATGAGGATGACAGCAGATGAGATCAAAAAGGGTTCAATACCCATATCAATCAATCGGGTTATGGTGCCCGGTGCATCATTGGTGTGAACGGTGCTAAGAACGAGGTGGCCAGTCAGGGCTGCTTGGACAGCAATCTGGGCGGTCTCAAAATCTCGGATCTCGCCTACCATGATGATATCCGGGTCCTGTCGGAGAAAGGACCTCAGGGCTGATGCGAAGGTGAGTCCGATCTCCTCATGCATCTGAACCTGATTGATTCCCATAAAATTATACTCAACAGGATCTTCAGCAGTGGTGATATTCTCCGTCTCTTTATTCAATTCAGATAGCGCTGAATAGAGGGTGGTCGTCTTTCCACTTCCTGTAGGTCCTGTGACGAGAATCATCCCCACGGGTTTTCGAAGGGCATTTTTAAAATCTTCAAGAGACGATTCTTCGAATCCCAGTTTGGTCATGTCCAATTGCAAGGCCGATTTGTCCAGAAGACGGAGCACGACCTTTTCTCCAAAAAGGACAGGGACCGTAGAGACCCGGAAGTCCATCTCCCGGCCTTTGCCGAGGCGCATTTTGATCCGGCCGTCCTGTGGAAGACGCCTTTCTGCAATATCGAGCTTGGCCATGATTTTTAGACGGGAGACGAGGGCATTTTTAATCTGTATTGGAAGGGTCATCTCTCGCCTCAGAACACCATCAACACGATAACGGACCCGGAAAGTCCTCTCATAAGGTTCGAAGTGGATGTCGCTTGCACCCAATTTGATCGCCTTGATCAGTATTCCGTTGACGATCTTGATGATCGGCCCTCCGATCTCATCCGTTGCATCTTCCGCTTGAGTTTCGACAACCTCAACATTATCAATCGCTCCTTGGACCAACTTGTCAAATTCATCGACATCGACCAGAGTGCTGTCCATGAGATCAAAATCAGCATCCGTAGATTTATCATCATCCAAAGTATAATCTTTGGCATTGATGGTTGCGGTGCCCATTGAGGCTGTAGCCCCTCCACCGCTGTAATATTTTTTAATGGCATCAACGATTTCTGTTTCCGAGGCAACTACCGGCTCGACATTGAACCCGGTCATAAACTTGATCTCATCGATGACGAAGATATTGCTTGGATCCGCCATGGCCAAGGTCAGTTTGGGGCCTACTCGGTTGATTGGGAAGATATAATATTTTTTGGCCATGCTTGACGGGATCAACTTAATGACATTGGGGTTGATTTCGAGTTTGGAGATTTTTACAGATGGGACTCGGTACTGAGCGCTCAGGAAGGCGAGGAGTTCATCCTCCTTAATAAAGCCCAACTTGATCAGGTTAGATTCTAAGCGGCCTCCTTTCAATTTCTGTTCATCCTGTACCTTTTTTAGCTGATCAGGAGTAATAATGTTTCGCTTAATGAGGAGGTCGGCTAATCGTTCTGACATGGTTAACTACCTCGTAATAGAACTCCAATCATCTCATTTGTTCAACACAGATCGCCCTATTACCTTCATCTACTAAGACAAGCCATTTAAAATAAGGGGGATCTCCTTTCTATCAATTAAATCTTACTGTTTGATCAGGTCCTTCATTCTTTAAAGGATGCCCAGATTCTACCCCTGTGTCAAATTGAGGGTAATCGCACGATAAAAGAACTTCCCTTTCCAGGTTCGCTTTGGACAGTAATCTCACCTTGATGGGCCTCGACAATCCACTTGCAGATGCTGAGCCCGAGACCACTTCCTCCTTGTTCCCTTGAACGAGCCTTATCCACCCTGAAAAACCGATTAAAGATCTTTTCCTGATCCTCTTTGGCTATACCAATTCCCGTATCTGCGACTATTATCTTAGCAAAATGATTAGCTCTTTTTCCATTAGAAGTCAAGGGGGTATGAGATTCACCTATCTCTTTTGTCAGAGTGATGAGCACACTTCCCCCTTCTTCGGTGTATTTAATTCCATTTTCGATCAAATTAATAAAGAGCTCTCGCATCCTGAGGGCGTCACCAAGGATATGAATCTCTTCCATGTCTTCTGCTTGGTGATTGTTCATTTCGATTCGAATATTCTTAGGCTGGGCCAGTATCTTCATCTGTTCCACCAGTCCTGCCATGAACCGTGTCAAATTGATATCTTCTCTGTTCAATTGGATTTCACCGATATCTGCCTTGGAAAGCAAGAGAAGGTCTTCTACGATTTTTGACATTCGATTGATCTCTTCCAGATTGCTCTCCAGAATCTGTTCGTATTCGTGGGGTAACCGCTTTTTTCGGAGGGCAACCTCCACCTCTCCCTTCAGGATGGTTAGAGGCGTCTTTAATTCATGGGATGCATCGGTGGTGAATTGTTTAATCTGACGGAAAGACTGATCTAAACGTGAGATCATCTCATTGAACGTGTCAATCAACCTGGATATCTCGTCCTTGACCTTAAGGGTCTGTATCCTCTGGTTCAGATTCTGCGAGGTGATCATGCGGGCTGTCTGGGTAATCCGATCGACCGGTTTCAAGGCCTTGTTGGCCAAAAAGAGCCCTCCCAAACTGGCGATCATGAGGATCGACGGCACGGTAATGGCCAGAATGGTCAGAAGTTTTGCGAGCGCATCCTCAACGTCTTCGAGAGAGGAGGCCACCTGAATGATCTTCGTCACCTGGGAATTCTCTTTGACCGGATAGGTGATGATGCGCAGGGGAGTGTTTCCAACGGAGTGGTTGGTCTCGTAAGTGATGAAACCTTTTGAGGCGTTTCGGAGAGCGTTGAGGCTGATCGGAAGTTGAATGCCCTTCAAGTTTTCTGATTTTCGACCAATTCTTCCCGATTCGTCCAGAACCTGGATGAATTTTCCAATCGGTTTCAAATTCATAGAAGCTTCAAGGGCTTGATCGATGCTTCCTAACCCGAATTTGAAAAATGGGGAGGACGACTCTGAAGCGATCAGCTCGGCAAGAGATCTCAATTTTTGATCCACATCACGATAGAGGCTCCTCGAAAGGGTGATGTATAATAGTGCGCTGAAAGAGATCAATAAAACGCCCAAGATGAGGACATACCATAGAGTGAGTTTAAAACGGAGGCTTTTAAAATCCATCTCTTTCCTTTAAGCGGGTCTGGAATTGCCCCTTTTTATGCAACGTTCGTTCTGCTCCATTGTCTTATTATTGGTTTATGGTCTATTCGCAGTGAGAATATATCCAACCCCCCGAATCGTGTGGATCAGTTTTGTTTCAAATCCTTTATCGATCTTTTTTCTGAGATAGTTGACATAAACGTCTACGACGTTTGTCATAGAGTCAAATCGATAGTCCCAGACATGTTCAGAAATCATGGTCCGCGTTAACACCTTGTTCGGATTTCTCATGAAGTACTCTAATAATGCATACTCTTTGCTGGTAAGTTCAATCTCTTTTCCTCCTCTGGTCACCTTATGAGTTACTGGAGATAAGGTGAGATCTGCTAAATTTAGTTGGGGCTCGGCATCGGCTCTCTCCCGGCGTAATAGGGCACGCACACGAGCCAAAAATACTTTAAATTCAAAGGGTTTGGTTAGGTAGTCGTCGCATCCCGAATCAAGCCCTTTTACAATATCTTCAGCGGTGTCCTTGGCGGTAACGACCAATATGGGAACGTTGTTTTTATTGCTCCGTATTCTCTTTAAGACCTCCAGACCTTCAATCTTGGGAATCATCAGGTCGAGTACAATGAGATCGTACTCATTCACTTCGGCCATAAAGAGTCCCGACTCCCCATCGAAAGCTGTATCCACGGCATAGTGCTCCTCCTCTAAGCCTTTCTTAATAAAATTGGCAACTTTTATCTCGTCCTCAATGACCAAGATCCTCATTCTTAAACCCCTGCCTTTTGACCCCCCTTTTATATAGCATTATAAATTTAACAGAAAAAAATGCAATATTTAATTGATGACGAGAGATTTCAGAAAAATTCAAGAAATCATCAAGGGCAAAGGTCATTTTTTTCGGAGATCTCACGGAGAAAGGTTGACACCTTGCCATTAACTTTGTTAGCATTTCAGAAATTTTTAAACCGGAGAGATGACCATTGATCAAACTGGCTGGAATTCAGATTTCTTGTTCTGAAGAAAAAGGGAAGAATGTCGAAAAAGCGATCAAGTTTTTACAGATCGCTGTCGAACGAGGAGCCAATATAATCTGTTTCCCGGAACTCTTCACAACCCACTGGTTTCCCAAGGAGATGAACCCCGGCCATTTTTTTCTTGCTGAGAATGCAAACGGCCCAACTATGCAGAGGATGCAACAATTTGCCAAAGGGTATGAGGTGGTTTTGGTTTGCCCAATTTTTGAAACAGATGGGGAAGCCTTTTATAATTCTGCCGTGGTCGTTGATGCAGATGGTGAAATTTTAGGATGCTATCGAAAAGTCCATATCCCACAGATTCCTCTCTGGGAGGAGAAGTTCTATTTCTCTTCGGGAAATCTGGGTTTTCCGGTGTTTCAGACGAAATTTGGTATGATCGGTGTTCAAATCTGCTGGGACAATTTTTTTCCGGAAGGATCTCGAATCTTAGCCCTGAAGGGGGCTCAAATCATCTGTGCTCCAACTGCCGCCGCTTTTGCCTCACAAGAAAAATGGAGGACGGTTATTTCCAGCAACGCCACGACCAATGGCGTCTTCATCCTCCGAGTGAATCGGGTGGGAAGCGAAGAGAAGCAGGATTTTTATGGGAAATCGTTCTGCGTTTCACCAGAGGGTGAATTGATGGATAAGCCCAGTGGCATGAAGGAGGGTATTGTTTTTTTTAATATCGATCTGAAGGAGATTGAGCGGGTCAGGAAGGAGTGGCCTTTTTTAAAGGACAGAAAACCAGAAAATTACCAGGAGATTACAGAGCGCTAAGTGCATAGCGCATTGAGCGGAACCGATAGAGAATTGAACCCCTTGCCCTATGCTCTATGCTTTTAGCCCCGCTGAAAGGGAGAGAATGAATAAGCGAAAAATCTTTAAAGAGTATATTGAGCCCATTCTTATTGCCATCCTGATCGCACTTTTTATTCGGACCTTTATCGTTCAGGCTTTTAAGATCCCCTCCAGTTCGATGGAGCCTACCCTTCAAGTGGGGGATCATATTCTTGTGAGTAAATTTATTTATGGGATCAAAATCCCTTTTACTAAGGTGAAGCTGCTCGATTTTAAAACGCCCCAAAGAGGGGACACCATCGTTTTTGTCTTTCCCAAAGACCCTTCAAAAGATTTCATCAAAAGGGTGATCGCTGTAGCAGGAGAGAAAGTGGATCTCGATGGAAACAAGATCTATATCGATGGCAAACAGATTGAAGATCCCTGGGGCCATTATGACACGAAGAATGATTGGAGGAGGAGCCTTGGTCCGGCTGGTCCCTATGAACATGTGGTGGTTCCCAAAGATCACCTCTTTGTTTTGGGAGATAACCGAGACAACAGTCAGGATAGCCGCTTTTGGGGGTTTGTCCATGTTAATGAAGTGAAAGGGAAAGCGTTTATCATCTATTTTTCATGGAACCAATATGCGCCGAATATATTTGACAAAATCAGGTGGGGAAGGTTTGGAAAGTTGATTTATTAATCACAGAAGAGAAAGGCTCAGGGGTAATGTTTTCCTTAACCCATAGACCATTTCGTCATTCGTGCTTGATAAAGACATTTTCCTTGGCCCACTCGATATCTTTTCGAATCTGGGCAATCAGGTCTGTCAGTGAAGAAAACCGGATCTCATCGCGAATCCTTCTAATAAAGTCAACTTGAATTTCTTCGCCATAGATCTCGTGATCAAAATTTAGAATGTGGACTTCCAGGGAGAGTTCCTTGCCGTCGAAGGTGGGGTTCAATCCGATATTGGCTAAACCATTCCAGCGCTGGTGAAGCCACTCCACATTTACCGCATAGACCCCTGTTTTGGGATAGAGTTCCTCAGTCATCTCGAGATTGGCTGTTGGAAAACCGAGATCGCGTCCTCTAAATGTTCCTTCCTTCACCCGTCCCATTACCGGATAATTCCTTCCCAATAGTTTTGAAGCCTGCTCCACCTCTCCATCTCGGATCAGTTCTCTGAT
>CAKZKY010000119.1 GCA_937124575.1 uncultured Pseudomonadota bacterium
TATGAATTATACACAATCTGACGCCCTTTTCCCAAAGGAGGTTATGAGATGAAACGGATTGCTGTTTTAACGAGCGGAGGGGATGCCCCAGGGATGAATGGCGCTATCCGCTCAGTCGTCAGAACTGGGATCAATAGAGGATGGGAAGTGTTTGGTGTCCGGCGTGGCTATGACGGTCTCATCAACGGAGATCTAAAACCAATAGGGTCTCGCGATGTGAGCAACATCCTTCAATTGGGTGGAACCATCCTGGGGAGCGCTCGCTCCCATGAATTTGAAACCGAAGAGGGAAGAGAGAGGGCATTAAAAGCACTCCGTAAGCATAATATAGAGGGTATCGTTATCATCGGAGGAAATGGTTCTCAGCGTGGAGCTTACACTTTAACCGAATCCGGCTTTCCTGTGGTTGGTGTTGCCTCCACGATTGATAACGACCTCTATGGGGCTGACATCACCATCGGTGTCAACACAGCCCTCAACATCGCCCTTGAAGCCATTGACCGGCTAAAAGTGACGGCCTCCTCTCATCAACGAGGGATTCTGGTAGAAGTGATGGGCCGGGATTGCGGCTATCTCGCACTCATGGCAGGAATAGCAGGTGGGGCAGAGGTGATTATCATTCCTGAGATTGAGACCGCCCCAGATCGGGTGGCAAAACAACTTCGTGAGGCCTATGAAAAAGGCAAACCCCATGCCCTGGTGGTCGTCGCCGAAGGAGCGAAATATAATGCGGAGAGGCTGGCCCGCTACTTCAAAGACCATTATGAACTCGGTTTTGAACTGCGGGTGACGATTCTCGGATATGTTCAGCGCGGTGGAACTCCCGATGCGTCCGATCGGCTTCTCGCCACACGCTTGGGTGCAGCCGCCACGGATTGCCTTGCAAGAGGTGAAGTAGGCGTTTTAGTCGGACTGATCAAAAACGAGATCGCCACTACTCCATTAAAAGTCGTGGCCACCACTAAGAAACCCATCGATCTTAGCCTCTGGGACCTGGCGCAGGAGCTTGCAAAATAACCTTATCAGCTCAATTGAAGAATGAGAGGTCAGTTCAAAATCCCCTTTTCGATTCGATCCACTTTGAAAGCTTCTTCAAATCGGGACTTCGTTTATAGAGAGGATCTCGACTCTCTTGATAGGCGCTCAATCTTTCTTCGAAGGTGGGCTTCGGGTTGAGATAGAAAATCCCTAAGGGGAGTCTCTCGGTTTCCCAGGCCCTTTTCAAAGCTTCTATTCGATCATGAGGATCGTGGGAGGATTCAAGATAATAGGTCTTGGTTTTGAACCAAGAATAGGTATTGAGTTTGTTATAGGTGACGCAGGGTTGAAGAACATCCACCAGGGCGTACCCTTTATGAGTGATCGCCTGTTTGAAGATCTCCTTCATTTGGGCAACATCTCCCGCAAATGCCCTTGCCACAAAGGATGCCCCAAGAGTGATGGCAACCGCCAGAGGATTGAACGTCTCATGGAAAACGCCCTCTCGTTGAACGAGCGTCTTAAATCCCTGAAGGCTTGTAGGAGAGGCCTGCCCCTTGGTCAATCCATAGACCATATTGTTGTGGACGATATTAGTGATATCCGGATTTCTACGTATGGCGTGGATGAAATGGTTTCCTCCTTCACCATACATGCAGCCGTCCCCGCTTTCATCAATGACGATGAGTTCTGGATTGACGGCCTTGATGGCTGTAGCAACAGGGAGAGATCGTCCATGGAGACCATTAAACAGGTTACACTGATAATAGTGAGGAGCCTTTGCCGCCTGACCGATTCCGGAGATGACCACAAGCCTCTCAGGCTGAATCCCTAATTCAAAGAGGGTCTGTTTCAATCCATTGAGGATGGCATAATTCCCACAGCCCGGGCACCAGGCAATATCCATCCCTTCTTGATCAAACCAATTTTGATCCATAGGCTTCCCTCCTATTTGAGCACCGATCGGAGCCTCGTTTCCAATTCATCCGTGGAAAAGGGCAAGCCGTTATACTTGAGTATCTTATGTTCCATTCCAACTCCAGTCTCCATACGTATCAGTTTGGCAAACTGAGCGGTCGCATTGTTCTCTATCACCACAGTCTTTTTTGCCTTCTTGAGGAAATGAACTGTCTCGTGATGCAAGGGATAGACTTGATTGAAATGGAGCAGGGCCGTATTCTCTCTCCCCATTCGTTCAATTGCCTCCTTGGTGGCATGATAGGTTGATCCCCATCCGATGATAAGCGTCTCATACTCGTTTGGTCCGACAAATTTGGGCGGGATGAGATCATTTCGAATCAGTTCCAATTTTTTGAGCCGTTTATTGACCATCCTGATCCGCACGTCAAACTCTTCAGTGATGTGACCTCCTTCGTCGTGTTCGTCGCTGTCGAGCACAACAAGCCCCTCACCCAGACCCGGAATGCCTCTCGGCGAAAGTCCTGTCTCTGTAAACCGATACCTCTTGTAATCCGGATCCGGGCTGACAAAATGCTTTTCCAGAGGAGTTTGTCCAGGTCCCAGAGACGGAATATTGTAATGGGACTCCAGTAGATACTGATCCGTCAGAATGAAAACAGGCACCTGGTATCGGTCAGCAAGGTTAAAAGCCCTCTCGGCCAGATAGAAACAGTCTTCAATCGTGCTTGGCGCCAAAATGATTCTTGGAAACTCTCCATGACCTGCGAAGAGGGAGAAGAGAAGTTCTCCCTGTTCTGTTCGGGTAGGCATCCCTGTTGCCGGACCTGGTCGCTGACCAATATGGATCACCATGGGAGACTCGATCATTCCAGCAAGGCTTAGCCCCTCCACCATGAGCGCGAATCCCCCTCCGGAGGTCGAAGCAAGCCCTCTTGCTCCCCCATACCAGGCCCCCAGTCCCATGTTCATTGCACTGATCTCATCTTCTGCCTGTTCCACGATGATCCCAAATTCCTTTGAGTGCTCAGCGAGAAGCACAGCCAATGCCGTCGAAGGAGACATCGGATAGAAAGAGAGGAAATTGCATCCACCCGCTATCGCCCCCATGGCTAAAGCTTCGACACCGTCCATGAGGATCTCACTTTTGACCTCATCGTGTTTTACCAATCTAACCTGGATCTGTCCATTTTGAACCAACTTCTGACCCAACTCATAACCCTTCTTGGCGGCCAGAAGGTTTTTCCCGATGATCGTCTCCTCTTTTCCTGTAAAATAGTTTCTTAGGTGTCGCTCCAGCACTTCCTCTTCAACTTGAAGCAGTCCGGTCAGAAAGGCCGCTGCCACAGTGTTGGTATAGATCTTTCCCCCTACCTCAGAAGCGATCTGTGAGAAGGGCATCTCCATGGCATTGGGAAAATCGAAATCGTCCCCGCACATCTTCTTATCTCTTAGAAGGATCGTCTGGGAGGAAACCCTATCTCGTAGATGATTGATGGCACCAGGGCTAAAAGGGATGAAGAGGTCCATCCGGTCAACAGGTGAAGATACCCGTCTCGAAGAAACGCGGATCAGGGTAGAATTATTCCCTCCCCGGATCCGAGACATATACTCCTGTATTGAGAAGACGTGATGGCCTGAAAGTTTCAGGGTTTGCGTAAGGAGATGCTCAACGGTCTGGATGCCCTGACCTGCTTCGCCGCAGAGAACAATCGAAATCTCGTCTAAAAAGGTGGCTTTCATCTATCTCTCCATCTCTTCCTTTCCCTGACGCTGCATCATTTCTGCTTATACGGGCATGGACAATCCGTTCGGAAAGGCATCGAGGCGAACCTTTTGCCGCATCCGCACCTTCTTTTCGCTTCTCTGCCGGAATTCACTTTAGGTGAAGTCCCCCGTTGTCCAATAAATTATAAAAAAACCGCCATTCGAAGCCTTGTGGGACGGCTTGCCCATGCCCGTTTTGCAACTGGGGGTTTTCTTAGAAAACCCTAACCCCTTTTTCCAAAAGGCTTCCCTTTGATCTGGACATATTGAGCAATTCCGTTCCGTGTGATCAAACCGATGATCCGGCCCCTCTCAGCCACAACGATTCTGCCTTTATCCTCCTTAACCATCAGCTCAAGGGCTTTCATCACATCCGCTTCAGGAGAGACCTCCCATCGCTTCTCATGCGGGACGTAGACCTCTGACACCTTAACTCGTGACCAATCCTCCCTCGGCACATCCTTGACCTCTTTGAGGGTCAGGATCCCGAGAAACCTCCCATTCTCAATCACAGGGAATCCACCATAACCGTACTTTAAAAAGTATTCATCTACAGCTTGATCTAATGTGATGGAAGGTTCGATCGTCTTCATCTCTCTCACCATCATGTCCCGAACTTTAATTCCATAAAGGGCTTCCTGAAGCGTTACCTGTTCGTAGCTGGCCTGAGCCGCACTATAAAGAAACCAGCCAACGATCATCAACCAGAAGCCCTGTGCCCCACCTGTAAAGATCGAAAAGAGTCCAAAGAAGATCAAGAAGAGGGCAATGGCACGTCCGATCACAGAGGCCTTCTGGGTCGCATAGAAATAATCTTTCTTCCTTCCCCAGAGCCCTGCCCTGAGCACCCTACCTCCGTCCATGGGAAATCCCGGGATGAGATTGAAGACACCAAGGATAAAATTGATTCTGGATAAATAGGCAAAGAGAGCGGCGAGTCCTCCACCTGTAGCCATCGTTAAAAAGAAGAAGAGGATGGAGAGGAAGAAACTTGAGAGAGGGCCAGCAATGGCGATCCAGAATTCTGCCTTCGGATGGGGCGGTTCACCCTTGAGTTGGGCAACCCCTCCAAAGATGAAGAGGGTAATGCTTTCAATGGTCAGGCTATACCGCTGAGCCACATAAGAATGGGCAAGTTCATGAAAGGCAACTGAAACAAAGAGAAGCAGGGCTGCCAGTATTCCATTGATCCAGTATGAGACAAAAGGAAGGTCTGGGGTCACCTGGGGAAAATAACGAGAAGATAATAGCCAGGTGAGAAGTCCAAAAATAATGAGCCAGGAATAATGTATTCGGATGGGAATTCCCATGATAGAACCGATCTTCCATGCTCCTTGAAGGGATGGTTGATTCATATTTCACCTCCGGTTTGAAGTGGCATGACGGATGGTTTCATGTTGGCCCTTCTTCCCCTGAGGAACTTATCCAGCTCTACCAGTAGGATGACGGTTAGGCTCATCAGCCCAATCTTAATCCACTCGATTCCGTCCATTGGCTCAGTCGCAAAGATCCACTGGAGAAAGGGGATATAGAGGGAAGCAAGGTGGGCCAATATGGATGCGATCAAACCATAAACGATCCAAGGATTGCTAAAAAAATTGATCTTAAAGATGGATCGGGATTCAGAACGACTGTTCCAGGCCTGGAAGAACTGAAAAAAGACCATGGTCGTCACCGCCACCGTTCGCGCTCGCTCCAATGAGACTCCTCCTTCGAGCGCATGAATAAATTTATAGACAACACCGATCGAGATGAGAACCCCTACCAGAATGGTTCGCTCGATCAATACCCGAGACATGACCCCTTCTTGAGGATCTCTGGGGGGCCTTATCAGAACATCTCTCTCTTTGGGTTCAAACGTCAGAGCAATGACCTGAAACCCGTTGGTTACAAGATTGATCCAGAGAAGCTGGCTGGGGGTATAGGGCATGGGAAGACCCAAAAGGATGGAAAGGAGGATTGAACCAATGGCCGCCACTCCTGTTGGAAGAAGAAAAAAGACGACTTTCCGGATGTTGTCAAAAACAACCCTTCCCTCTTCCACCGCACTAAAAATTGTAGAAAAGTTATCATCCGTGATCACCATGTCAGAAGCTTCCTTGGCTACATCCGTTCCCTTCTTCCCCATGGCTATGCCGATATGCCCCTTCTTTAAGGCTGGTGCGTCATTGACACCATCCCCTGTGACCGCAACAATCTCTTTCTGCTTCATCAACTGCTCAACGATTCTAAGTTTATGGTGAGGAGCCACTCTGGCAAATACCGAAACTTCCTTGACCCTCCGGGAGAGTTGTTCATCATCAATCTCTTCAATCGCACGGCCAACGAGCACTTCTGAGGCATCATGGGCAATGCCAAGCATCTTGCCAATGGCCAAGGCAGTGGTCGGATGATCTCCAGTGATCATTACCACCCGAATGCCAGCCTGTTTACATCCCTTGATGGCATCCGCTACTTCGGGACGGGGAGGATCCATCATTCCTTGAATCCCTGCCAGAACGTAAGATCCCCTCACGGTTTCCTCGCTTAGCTCGTCGAATGATCCATCCACCTCCCGATAGGCCATAGCCAAGACCCGCATACCCTCTTTTGCAAAACGATCGGCCGTCTGAAGAATGGCTTCGCTCCTCAACCCCCCTGACACCATACAGGTAGTGCATAATTCAAGGACTTTTTCAGGCGCTCCCTTGACGAAGACCAATTTCTTTGACCCACGGTTAAAGGCATGGAGAGTGGCCATGAAACCTCGTTCCGATTCAAATGGCAGGATGGCAATCCGCTTGTAAAGGTGTTGCTCTTTTTCTGGATTCAAACCTCCTTTTAGGGCAGAGACGATTAAGGCTCCTTCTGTAGGGTCTCCATCCACACGGTACTCCCCATCCTCTTGTTCCAGACGGGATTCGTTACATAGAAGTCCGATGCGGAGGGACATGAAGAGATGCTTCCGTTCCTCCTCGGTTGGGATCATCCATTCGTGAAGAATCTCTCCTTGAGGATCATATCCATTCCCTGTCACATCGAATACATGCTCGCCGTCATAGATCACCTTCACGGTCATCTCATTCTTGGTAAGGGTCCCTGTTTTATCGGTGCAGATGACGGTCGTACTTCCGAGAGTTTCAACGGCTGCCAGTTTCCGAATGATGGCGTTTCGCTTTGCCATCCTTCTCACACCCACAGCCAGGGCAATGGTCAGGACGACAGGAAGCCCTTCTGGAACAGTCGCCACAGCGGCAGCAACCGAAGTCATGAACATTTCCTTAAGGCTTTCACCAATCAATAGGCCCAAAAGAAAGAGAAGAGTGCTGGCGGCAAGAACGATCAGTCCGATCCTTTTGGAGAACCGATGAAACTTCTCTTGAAGGGGGGCATGGATTCCCTCGGCCTCTTTCACTTCGGTGGCAATCCCGCCTAGAACGGTTTCGCTACCGGTCGTAACCACGACACCGCGTCCCCGGCCATAAACAACCACCGTTCCCAGAAAAGCCATGTTTCTCTGATCGCCTGGAGACAAATGATCTTCCTTAATGGACTTTATGCTCTTTTCAGCAGGGACCGATTCTCCGGTTAGCATGGATTCGTCAATCTTTAAGTCGAGTGTTTCGATTAACCGGAGGTCGGCTGGTACTTTAGAACCAGAGGCCAAAAGGACAATGTCGCCTGAAACGAGTTCCTCGCTGCTGATCTCTCTTTCCTTTCCATCTCGGATCACTTTGGCTTTCGGGACCATCAATCGCTTCAATGCCCGAAGGCTCTCTTCCGCCTTAAATTCTTGGACGAATCCAATAAGGGCATTGAAAACGACGACCGTTAAAATGACCCCTGTATCCGTGTAGGATTCAAGGAGAAAGGTGACCAGCGCTGCAATGAGCAGGATATAGATGAGTGGACTGGTGAATTGTCGAAAAAAGATGGTCAGCCGACTCGTTTTCTTCCCCTCCGTTATTCGATTCGGTCCATGGGTCTCAAGAAGCTTTTGGGCCGTGGCCTCAGATAATCCAGACTCAGAGGTTTGAAGGGCTTTGAAAACCTCTCCTGTATCGAGTTGATACCATTTCATTTTTCAATCTCCATCACCACCCCTTTTCGTTTCTCAATATTGGGGTTTCTCAATCATAGTTTCGTAAACAGCGTTAAGTCCATTATCAACAGGGATACCCTCGTAGAAAAGATAAACCGTCCGTTGGTCAGAATGTCCTATCTCCATTCCAGAAGGCGAATGATCGGATGGTTAGACCCACGAACATAAAATCTCATTTTGAACATATAAATTGAATTTT
>CAKZKY010000120.1 GCA_937124575.1 uncultured Pseudomonadota bacterium
TCTGGTACCAATACTCTTTCGATACATCTCATGGCCATTCGCTTGACCAGCACCCTGATCATATCTCTCCGGTACCAAGCTTCGCCACGGATGCTGTCCCTTGGCTGAGCTTCTTTGGAGGCGGTTTCCGCCACTTCGTCCAGAAGTTCGTCACTGATCTTCTTTCCCCTAAGGAGATTTTCCGCCTTTAATGCTCGCATCGGTATGGGAGCAGCAACTCCCAGAGCGATTCGGACTTCTTTACAATGCACTTCGTCCCCTTCGAGCGAATGGAGAACGGTTGAGATGGGAGCAGTGGTGCAGAGCAGATCAGAACAGGAAACGGTTGCTTTGTCCAGGGAGAGAAGAACAGCAACTCCCAGAATGGGAAGATCGAGGGCACCTCTTCTCTGATGTTTCCAGTAGGCGGAGCCTGTATTGGGAAGAGGCTTTGGAATGAAGATCTCTGTTAAAATCTCACCTTTTTCAAGAACCGTTTCGCCCGGACCAGTAAAAAATTGTTCAAGGGGAATCACCCTTTCTGTCTTCAAACTTTTCAGTTTGACCTGTGCTCCCAGGGCGAGCAGAGGGGCGGCCATATCGGCGGAGGGTGCCGCGGTACAGATATTTCCTCCAATGGTCGCCACATTCCGGATCTGAACAGAGCCAAGGACATCTGCTGCATCCGCCAAAGCGGAAAATTTCTCCCGGATCAATCCCGACTTCTCGATCATTCGGTGAGTGACCATCGGACCAATCTTGAGTTCGCCGTTATGCTCAATGCGATCAATATCGGGAATGCTTTGGAGGGAGATGAGGACGTCAGGTGACAACTCCTTCTGTTTGATCATGACGATGACGTCGGTTCCTCCTGCAATGAGCTTTGCCTTTCCTCCATATTGATTTAAGAGGATCAGGGTTTCATCGAGGGTTTTGGGTTTGAGGTAGTCAACCTTTTTCATTTAAGCCTCCCGTTAAGGAACCCCTGCACTTCCTTAAAAGGGCAGGGTAAATTATTTCACCAAACCAGGCAAAAAAAGTGCAATTTCTGGAAAGAAAATCATAATGGCCATCGTGACACAATAGGCTGGGATAAACCAGATGACGCCTTTAAAAACAGTTGAAAGGGAGATATCCGGGGCCATACCTGAAACCACATAGGCACAGATTCCCACCGGAGGCGTAATGGCGCCCATGGTCGTAACCACCGTGAGAATGCAACCGAACCAGATCGGATCATATCCAAGCTTCACTGCCATGGGAAAGAAGATGGGGATCGAAATTAAGAGAAAACCGAGGGCATCCATCACCATTCCTGCAATTGCATAAATGAGCAGAATACAGACCATAATCATGAAGGGCGGAATCTGGAGGGTGGAAACAAAATCAACCGCAAGAAAAGGAAGGCGGCTGATCGTGAGGAAACGACCGAAGATCACAGCCCCCCAGATGATCACAATCACCATACAGGTAACCCTGAGGGCATCCGTAATGGAGGAGGCCAAGCCCTTCCAGGTTAATTTTCTCCGAATGGTTCCAGCGATTAAAAATGCAAAGAAAGCGCCGGCAGCCCCTGCCTCGGTAGGAGTATAGGCTCCGGTGTAAAGTCCACCCATGACAAGCCCAAAAAGGATGATCATTTCCATCATCCCGGGCGTTGATTTGATCTTGTCAATCAGTCTTACCTTTGGCCCTCCGGGGCCCCATTCGGGGTGTTTCACGCAGACGACGTAAATCGTTAGAACGAACAGAACAGACATGAGAATTCCCGGGATTGTTGAACCCCAGAAAAGTTTTCCGATGGACTGTCCGGTCTGGATGCCGTAAACGATCAGGACCACACTCGGTGGAATGACAACTCCGAGGGTCGAACCGCAGGCAATCGATCCAGCAGAGAGGGCTTTGTCGTAGTTATATTTTTTCATCTCCGGCAGGGCGACGGTGGTCATGGTGGCGGCAGTGGCGTTATTGGAGCCACAGATAGCGGAAAACCCTGCACAGGCCATGATCGTTGCCATGGCAATTCCACCCCGGGTCCGTCCCAACCATTTATAGGCAGTTTCATAAAGGCTCTTATTGACCCCTGAATAGAAACATATCGTTCCCATCAGGATGAACAGGGGAATGACGGTCAGGCCGTAAGAGGAAAAAATAGACCAGGTCTCTGTGCCAATCGTCGAGAGAGCGGAATGGATACCGGTAACATACCACAATCCCAGGAAGCCCATGAGAGCCATTGCAAACCCCACAGGCATCTGAAGAAAAATCATCACCCCGAGTAGGATAACTATTCCGATGAGACCGACCATCTATCTTTCTCCTTTTTGAGGTAGAAGGGATTTGAAGAAATCGATCAAGAGAACAAAAGCAAGAAGAAGGCAACAGAGAGCGACCACGTAAACGAAAGGATGATAAATAATCCTCAGGGTCTCCGATGTTTCTCCTCTTTTCCATATCGCGGTCGCATAGACCCAGCTCTGCCATGCGACGAGAACGAAAAGGGCCATGCAAACCAGGGAATTAAAAGCATTGACGAGCCGGTTAGCCCTGGCCGAATAATGTCTGGCTAAGATATCGACGGAGATATGAGCTCGGTTTATCTGGGAATAACCCAGGGCCAGAGCGACCACAAGGGCGCCGAAAAACCCTACCAGTTCATAAGCTCCCTTAAAAGGCGACCCCAAAATCCGCATCAGCATGTTGACACAGGCGATGCCTGTCAAACCAACGAGGGCAATTCCTCCAAACCAGTTAAACCATTTGTTGAGATTATTGCTGAATCTTTCCAATCTGATAAGCATGCTTTTCTCCGTGATCTCAAAAGGGGGGAAGTGATGAGGAGGGGAGATAGAGTTTCTCCCCTCCTCTGAGAGCGCTGCTTTTACAGTGAATCAATCAGGGAATTGCTTGCTGTATTTTTCCTTCAGTTTCAACACATCATCGAGAATTGCCTTTGCCGGCAATCCCTTTGCTTCTACATCCTTAAGATGTTGGTCGATCATGGGTTTGAGTAATGCATCCCATCTCGAAATCTCTTTTGGCGGGAGGTTATGGACCTTGACATTTTGAGTCTGTTCTGACCACTTCATCGCTTCTTTGACATGATTGTCCACATACCTTCCTGTCCAGATGGCTTGATCCAGCCGGAGATCATCCATGACCTTCTTCACATCCGCAGGCAGGGCATCCCATTTCTTCTGGTTCATTACCACAGCAAATGAGACGACAAAGAGATTGACATTGGCCGTCACATATTTACAATATTCGGCATATTTGAAATCTTTCATCACCTCAAGAGATGAGACATTTCCTTTGATGACCCCTTTCTGAATAGCTTCCGGGACATCGGATTGAGGCATGCCCACCGCTGAAGCGCCGAGGAGCCCGATAATCTTTGCACCCGTTCCAGAGGCCCTTAGCGGGTATCCCTTTAAGTCCTCGATACTGAGAATGGGCTTCATGGACATGATGTTCGCAGGCGGGCAGGTAAACATCGTGAGAACCTTAAATTTCTCGAGTTCTTTTGGTTTATATTTTTCGGTGAGCTCCCAGAGAGCGGCGCTCGCTACCGTGGCATTTGGCCATCCCAATGGAAGATCGATGAATTCAACGACAGGAAACATTCCGGGGAAATAGGAGGTTGCGGTGTTGCCGATATCCGCAGTCCCAGCTGCAACTCCATCGAACATATTCTTGGGATTCAACAGGGTGCTGCCCGGATAGGTATCCACCTTGACTTTTCCGTCTGTTCTTTTTTCCACTTCCGTTTTCCATCGCTCCATCTGAACACAGGGAAAGGTGGGAGCAGGCGGGAAGTTGGCATAGCTGAGTTTAATCTGGGCATGGGCTGGCAGTGTCAACAGACTCCCACCGATGACGAACATTGCCAGAAGCCCAAGAGACATAAAAGCAACCCATCCAAACAATGTTTTTCGTTTCATGTTAATCCTCCTTCATTGGGTTTAAGAACCCCTGAGTTTATTGTATACTGTATCCAAAAAATCATTTTGTCAAGTCCTTTATGAAGATCCATCACCTCCTTTCGAAGATTTGCCCTTTTGGAGTGTGGCAAGCTAAATTCCTCGATGGTCAAAAACCCGTTTGCTCTTTCGCTCCGATCTGGGGAGGGAACCGTAGTCCACGATTTCCACTTTTCCACTGACGAGGATCTGTTTCTTAATCTCTTCCTCAATGGTATTGGCAAGAGATATATCCCCTGA
>CAKZKY010000121.1 GCA_937124575.1 uncultured Pseudomonadota bacterium
GGTAAGGTCATCAGGGGTGATTAGACGTCCACGGATGATGAGAGTCTCTCTCATTGGATATTGTATAACAAATTTTTTCTTGGGACGCTATTAAAAAATTTAAAGAGAGGATTTTGGTTCTTGACATTTTGTTTTGGCTTTGTAAAATTGGCTATAGAGGGAGACCGATTATTGGAGAGGGGGTGATAGCAGAAAGAAAAGTGAAAAAATGGGTTGATCGAGATAGGATGAGGTCAGTAGTTGACCGAAAATACTACACTTTGAATTCTTGAATTGGCTAATCACAATTCAAGGGGAGGAGGTAATTCGTTATGAAAAGGAGATTTGGACTATTATTCATCCTATTCTTCTCCATGTTAATTATTTTCCCTGATGATTCCAGTTCGCAAAAGGTGGAGCCTATTGTTATCGGAGCGCCGATCCCGCGTGCCTCCACGTATGGCCAGAACGGAGAAAGGTCTATGATCTTGGCCATGGAAGAAATCAATGCGGCGGGGGGGATCAAATTAGGAACCGAAAAAAGGCCCATTAAACTTGAAATCGTTGATACTCGGGACCAAGAGCCTGGTGTTCCGACCAGCGAAGTCCTTTTGGCGCTGGAAAAATTGATTTTGGATAAGAAGGTAAAAATCCTTGCCGGGGGACCTACTATGTCAGAGTGTTGTCTCGCTGCCTTAGATTTATTTCCTAAATATAAGGCTTTGAGCATAATCAATATTGGCTGCTGGACGCCGGGTTGGCATGCAAAGACAGCCAAGGATATTGAAAACTACAAATACAATTTCAGATTAAGCGGGCACGTGGTTTACTGGGTCCGAGACTTAGTCGGATTGCTTCGCTACATCAAAGAGAAGTATGGATTCGACAAGATGTATGTCACAGTCGCAGAGGCAGCTCATGCCAAGGCTGCTGCCGAAGCGGTAGAAAAAGGGGCGGTTGCTGACGGTTGGAAGATTGTTGGAAAAGAGGTTCACCCACTTGCTACCACAGACTTCTCTATGATGCTTCGTGATGTGAGAAGAACCGGAGCTCAGGTCCTTTTCATCTGGGACCATACGCCAGAGTCCTTATCCATGATCACGCAGTGGTATGATTTAAAAATACCGGCAATTCCGATTGGCTTTGTCGGTCCAACAGAAGACCCAGTCATGTGGAAGCAGACGGCTGGCAAGGTGGCTTATTTGGTTGAGTTTGCCGGTGAGGGAGGAACCCTTCCGGGCCAAAAAATCACCCCTCTGACAACACCTTTTTTTGAGGCGTTTAAGAAAAGGTGGGGTGACGAGCCTCGAGGTACGGGGAATGTCCCCAGCTATACTGCCCTTTATCTATTAAAAGATATCATCGAGCATGCTGGGACATTAGATACCGAATCCCTCTTGACCGCCGTCAAGAAAACGGATATGGTGACCGTAGGTGGGAGATTGAGATTCGACCCGACAAACCACCAGGCTATTTATGGTACCGATCCCAAAGAAACCCTTTTGGGGCAAACCCTTCAATGGCAAGATGGAAAGCGCGTTTGCATCTGGCCCCGGCAGATAGCCGTTGGTGAATTTAAGCTCCCACCCTGGGTTAAATCGGCGAAATAGTTCGCAAAACAGAGTGCTGGAAAAGTTTGTAGGGGCGGCCCTCTGGGGCCGCCTTCATTTGGAAACCCGCAGAGCCCCCCTTACATGAGGTAGATCATTGATTCCCTCGATACCGCATTATTTGATGGAGAAGAGCTTGTGAGCCCCAATGAATTAATCTATGGCCAAGTTAGTGAGTATGAGAAAACGACCTACGATGAACCAGTATTTGCTGCGGTCGAACGGATGTGCGAGAAGTATCCGGACAGGCCAGCCATCATCTACTTGGGAAAGACATGGACTTATGCCGAATTGAAAGAGTTGGTCGATCGATTTGCAAAGGCCCTGTATAACTTAGGTGTCGCCCATGGGGAAAAAGTGATGCTTTACATTCCCAACTGTCCTCAATTTATAGCTGGTTTTTTTGGATCGATGAAAATCGGTGCGACCCCTGTCCCGATCTCTCCCATCTATACTCCTTATGAAATTGAATATCTGATCAATGATGCAGGTGCCGTATATATCCTTTGCCAGGATACCAATTTTGGGTATGTCAAGGAAGTTTTCCCAAACACCTGTTTGAGAGGAATCATCGTTACCAATTATGCAGATCTCCTCCCCTGGTGGAAACGAGTGGTAGGGGCCATGTTTGATAAGATTCCCCATGGTGTTGTCGAAAAGGATAAAGAGGTCCATTTCTTCAAAGACCTCATTAAAGAATCCTCCCCTAATCCACCCAAAGTGGATATTAATCCAAGGGCTGATCTAAGCCGTCTTCTCTATACCGGCGGAACCACAGGTTTCCCAAAGGGTGTTCCAACCAATCATACAGCCGTCGTTAGTTTTGTTAGTGAGATCCGTCAAATTAGCGAGGGTTTTATCGGAGAGGGGGGGGAGGATCGATTGATCATGATCAATCCTCTCTTCCATGAAATGGCACAAGGGATGACCATGGCCTGGGCTTTAACAAAAGGCAATCCATTGCTGTTGATGCCCATCCCTGAGGTGGATGCCATTTTAGATACCATCCAGAGATATAAGGTAACCTTATTTCTTGGCGTCCCAACCCTTTATCGCATGATTCTGGAACATGATCGGTTGGATATGTACGATTGCTCCTCACTAAGATTTTGCCTATGCGGTGCGGATAAACTTCCTCCCGAGGTAAATGCGAGATGGAAAGAGCAATTTGGGAAACCAATATTTCAATGCTATGGCGCAACAGAAGTAGGTTTTACCACCACTTCTCCATTTGATAAGGAACCTCACCCCGAATCCATTGGCATTCCATTGCCTTCAAGAGAGGTTAAGATTGTCGATCCAGAAACCTTAGAACCTGTTCCCCCGAATGAGATAGGTGAAGTGCTGGTCCGTTGCGAATATACGTTTAAACATTATTGGAATAAACCCGAAGAAACGGCTCGATCCTTTGTCCAGATAGATAGTAGGGTCTTTTACCGAACGGGCGATTTTGCCCGCCAAGATTACGATGGACAACTCTATTTTGTGGACAGAGTTGCAGACATTATCAAATACAAAGGATACAGAATCTCCGCTTCTGAGATTGAAGCGGTGCTCCAAGATCATGAAGCCGTCATCGCCGCTTGCGTTGTAGGTGTCCCGGATTCGAAAACCGGGGAACGCATCAAGGCCATTGTGGTCCTGAAAGAAGATGCCAGAGGCGTAAGCTCCTTTGATTTGCTCAACTGGTGCCGTGAAAGACTTGCTCCCTATAAGGTTCCAAGATATATCGAATTCAGAGATATGCTCCCAAAATCCAAAGTGGGCAAGTTACTGCGGCGGGAAATCCGTGATGAAGAACGTAGGAAAGGGCAAAAGAGACTTTCAACGTAACTCAAATAACAAAAAACTTCATTCCGATTACCGAATATGTCCAAATTTTAAAAACGCCCCTCACCGTATCCTTTCCCCGCGAGGGTCTATCGTAATGTCATCCTGAGGTGCCAACCGATGAATCTCATGATTTTATCATGTTGTCATTATGAGACTCTTCGCTTCGATTAGATTGCATAGAGTACCTTAATGGGGTTGTGACCCAGTCTCGGTGGGGAGAGGTTACTTGTGTTCCATAGCTTTAGCGGAGAAGCAGGAAGGGCGAGGAGGCGAATTACAAACCGAAATATGCTTCTTTCACATCAGGATTTTCTAACAGTTCTCCCCCGGTTCCTTCAGCCACTAAAGCACCATTTTCAAGGATATAGGCATAATCGACGATGGGGAGAACGGGCCTGGCATACTGTTCAGAGACCACAAGGGTGATTCCGGTCTCCTTATTGATGCTTTTGACCGCTTTGGCAAGTCTTAGCTCGATGCTCGGGGCTAATCCGAGCAGGGGTTCATCAAGAAGCAGGAGTTTGGGTTGAGCCATGAGTGCCCTACCGATGGCAAGCATTTGCTGCTCACCTCCGCTCAGAAATCCGCCTGCCCTCTTTTTCAACTTTTCCATTTCAGGAAAAAGGTTAAAAACATATTCAAGGGACCTTTTTGCCTGTGCTTTTGTGGCCAAATAGGCTCCCATTTTCAAGTTCTCTAAAGCACTGCTTTCAGGAAAGATAAGGCGCCTCTCTGGACAGAGGATGATTCCTTTTTTAGCCCTTTCGCTCGGTTCAACCGTGAGAATATCTTCTCCTCTAAATTTTATTCCTCCCGTCAGAGTGATCCTCTCTCCTCCCATCATCTTCTCTTTTTTCGCAACATCCAAGATGATCCCTGATATGCACAACATGAGAGAGGATTTGCCGGCACTGTTGGAGCCGAAAACCCCAACGATGATACCCTCTTTCACGGTAAGGGTGATATTATTGATCGCTAACGCATTTTCATAAAAAAGCATCAGGTTTTTGATCTCAAGGATGGCGCTCACAGATTTATTTCCTCCCCGAGATAAGCGCGAATTACTTTTTCGTCTTGCATGACTTGGTCGGGTTTGCCCTCTGCTAACTTTTCCCCAAAGTTTAAAACAATCACCTTATCAGCGACGCTGAAGAGCTCCCTGAGCCTGTGTTCAATCATAATGATCGTGACTCCTCTCCTCTGGAGTCTCTCAATTAGTGGAACCATACTGGCGATCTCGCTCATGCTTAACCCTGAAAAGACTTCATCGCAGATAATAACCTCGGGCCTGAGGGCGAGACACCGGGCAAGCTCAAGCCGTTTCAAGTATCCCAGTGGGAGGGCAGAGGCAAATTTATAAGGGACATAGGCGTCTCTTTCAAAACCCACTTCTTCAAGCAAATCGATCGCCACGGCATCCCTATCTCCTCCACGGCCTCCGGCAAATCTCCGAGCCCTCGGTGACCACAGTGGGACGATGAGATTTTTAAATGACCTCAGACTGAGAAAGGGACGGACGACCTGAAATGTCCTGGCCACCCCAAGGTCGGCAATTTTATAAGGTGGCAATCCAGTGAGTTTAATATTTTTGAAAAAGACCTCACCCGATTCAGGTTTTACAAAGCCTGTGATGGTGTTGACCAGTGTGGTTTTGCCAGAGCCATTGGGCCCGATCACCCCTAAGACTTCTCCCTTGGGTAAATCAAAGCTTATATTATTTAAGGCTTTTACCCCTCCGAAGGATTTACTAAGATTTCTGACCTTAATGATCGTCTCTTTTTGCTCTTCCATCTGTTATATTATACCTTTACCCAACGTTCAATCTGATGGTATCTCCGGGAAACCCAGCTCAATAATCCCTCTGGCTTAAACAAAATAAACACGACAAGGATGACACAATAAAGCACAACCCTGAGCTGTCCAAACCCGCGAAGCAATTCAGATAAAGGTGCTAAGATCAAAGCACCGAGCGCTGGGCCTGCCAGCGTCCCCGGCCCTCCCATAATACATGCGGCAATCGGCATGACCGAAAAATCTAATGCAAATAATGATACACCAACAAATCCGGAAAAATGGGCGACAAAAGCACCCGCAAAACACCCTATTAAAGTCGCAATATATAGGGCATATATCTTTACTCGGGTGATATTTACCCCAGATGCTAAAACAGCCTGATCATTGTCTTTTATGCCAGCGAACACCACGCCAATATCTTCACCACAGAGTCTTCTGAGGCCAAAGATCGTAAGGAGAACTAAACCCAAAATGAGATAGATTCCAACCCATATATTTGGGAAGCCTTTGATCGGACTCAAACCTTCAGTGCTTCCCAAAAGTCCACCTGCAATGATGATGCTGGTTGCCAAATGAGGAAACATAAATGTGATGATAGCAAAGTAAACACCCCGGAGTGGAAGGCAAGGAAGCCAAAGGAGGGTGCAAATCAGGGCTCCAGCCAGTGTAGCAATAGGGATTGTCAGTGCGATCGGAAGGCCAAAGTAATAGTTCAACCCTCCGGAGATATAGCCTCCGATTCCCATCATAAAAGCTCCACCAATGCAGACCAGCCCAACCCGGTGGGCCAAAAAGTCAAACGAAAGGGCGAGCAGAGCATAAACTCCTGCTAGAGCCAAAACCCTTTGCCAGTAAAGGCCCGGCAACACTAAAGGCAATATGAGGAGGCCGATGATCAAACTGGCTCTCGGTGCTAATAGATAGGTTATCTCACGCCACGAGGCGATGGCATAGAGGCCCTCAGTCCGTGCCTTGATCCCTCGATCCAACCTCTCTTTGCGTCTCTCCTCTCTTTCCATTTCTAAACTCTTTCTTGAAGCTCTTTTTGCTGACCGAAAAGCCCCGAAGGTTTTAAGATCAAAATCAATATGATCAATCCAAAGATGAGGACGTTATTCCACATTGTTCCACCAATGGCTGACATGATGGTGGTGGCAAGGCCAAGGATAAGTGCCCCCAGGATTGTCCCCACCCAACTGCCCAATCCTCCGATGATGCATACGGCAATAGCATTCGTGAGAACAGTATAACCTGACTCACAGGTAATATTGCCTAGTGGCATGACAACGATAGCTGCTAATCCTGCTAGGGTAGACCCAATGCCCAGAGCAATATTGGCCATTCGATCAGAGTTGATGCCAAGCATCAAGGCAGCCCTCTCATGTTGAGCCATCGCTCTAAGGGCCAGGCCTATCTTATTGTGGTGGGTGAAAAGCCACATGAATCCCAGAAGAAGCAATCCCACTGCGATAATGAGAAGGCGCTGAAGGTCTATGGTCACCCAGGGTGTCTCCAACATGCCATCGATGAACCTCGGTAAAACATAACCAGGGCCAATGAAACCTTTGAACCCCCCAATCCCCTGAAGGCGTAATCCTTCCAGGATGGCAAGAGCAATGGCGAAAGATACGATAATCTCAGATATTGGCATACCCCTGACCCGGATCATTACAAACTGGTATATCGCCACCCCTGCCAAGAACACGATAATGAGGGAAAGGATTACGCTCAGCCAGTAGGGTAGTCCTGTGTTGTTAATAAAACTCCAAGTAATAAATCCTGTTGTCACATAGATTGATCCGTGAGCAAAATTGGGCAATCGGCTAATGCCATAGACAAAGGAAAAACCGACAGCCATTAGGACAAAGATCATGCCATTTACTATTCCGTAGATAAGTACTTCTCCCACGGGTATGACCTCCTCATTTCTGCTGTGATGATATTATCTTATTGGAAAGATTTGTCAAGTCCTTATTTGGAGAGCTCTGAAAAAGTCCCATTAATTTCTCTAAAATTCTTCTTTCATAAAATCTTCATAGTTGAAAAAAATACTTGACAAATTTCTGTTTTGTAATATTATAAAACAGTATTATGAAGCGATTAGAGCGAGAGAAGGCAAAGTTATTAAGAGAGATTCAGGGCTGTTCGGGGATGCTTCAAGGCAGTCTGGTTGCCCTTTATCGGAAATGTGGTAAAAAGGGATGCCATTGTGAGCGTGGGCAGAAGCATGGGCCTGCCTATTGTCTCTCCTTCAAAGAGGGTGGAGTGACTCAGATGGTTTATATTCCTGTCTCTCGGTTGAAAGAGGTGAAAAGGGCCATGGAGGCCTTTTCTCGGTATTGGGAGCTTGGGGTAAGGCTTTCACGGCTCAATCTGGAGGCGATGGGGTTAAGGAGGAGGCGGGATGTTAGGAAGAAAGGATCCACAGGGTAGGTTTTTTGATCGTTATGTTTATGAGAATCATGTTCCTTGGGATCATGAGTTGGTGAGGATCGATCGGGAGGTGGATTTTTCTTTTGTGGAGGGGGAGACGAGGGATCTTTATGAGGAGGATATGGGGAGGCCATCGTGGCCTCCGGAGGTTCTGTTTAGGGTGCTTTTTTTGGAGTATTATTCGAATCTTTCGGATGTTGAGGTCTCTGGGCAGTGTCAATACAATCTGCTTTATCGTTGGTTTGTGGGGTTGAAGGTTGGAGAAGGGACTCCTGATGATACGACGTTGGTGGTGTTTCGGAAGCGGTTGGGGCAAGAGCGGGTGGAGAGGTTTTTTAATAGGATCAATGAGCAGGCCAAGTCAAAGGGGTTATTGGTGGGGCGTCATCAGATCTTTGATGCCACGCCTATGATTGCCAATGTAGCGATTCCTTCGACGGTGGGATTACTGAGGCAGGCTCGTAAGAAGGTGTTAAGAGTGATTGGCAAGAAGTATCCTGTTTGTGCGAAGAGATTGGGAGAGATTTATGGGGAGGGTGATTCGAAGGGGAGAAGGCCGACCGAGGAGGAGTTGGTCAGGGAGGTGGAGCTTACAAGGGAGTTTTTCACTGAGGTGAAGGGGAAGTATACGGGGGAGGCCGATAGGGTGATTGATCAGATGGAGGGGATGCTATAATGCGACCCTTGTGAAATGGACACAATAACGGTGTAGAGTTAGAATCCCTTATGAAGGGAAAACTTTAACACT
>CAKZKY010000122.1 GCA_937124575.1 uncultured Pseudomonadota bacterium
CCATTCTCTTACGGAATGGGAAGCGGTTTTCTGTTGAATTAAAAGGTGGGAGGACTCACCACCCAGATCACCACCGTCTTGTTCTTGCCCGGATTGGACCAACTATGAGGCTCCTGGGAAGAAAAATAGAAACTCTCATTCTTCTTCAAGCGATAGGACTTCCCATTCCTCTTGATCTCCAACTCTCCCTGAAGCACAATCCCGAATTCTTCCCCAATGTGGGAATAGAATCCCTTCGAGCCTCCTCCGGGTTGGATGGTGGTATAGAAGGGCTGCATCCGCTTGTTCCCAATATGCCGAACAAGCATCTGGATCTTTGCATCCCCTCTTTTAAAATTGATGTTCACCCGGTCTTCTTCTTTGACAATGACGTCTTCCTCTCCCGATTCGGACTCCAGAAAAAAGTCAACCACTTTCACCTGTAACGCAGCGGCAATCTTTTTCAAAATCATGATGGAAGGATTGGCCCGACCCCTTTCAAGCTGCGACAAATAAGCATCGGTGCAGCCAGCTTTTTTGGCCAACTGCTTCAGGGTCATCCGGTTCGCCAAGCGAAGGGTCTTCAGTTTTTGGGCAATCTCGTTCATTGGGGGAAAATTAATTATATTTAATTTTGTAAAATAATACTTAATATCGCCCGTTTTGTCAAGTAGTCTCTTTGGAGGTGAGCAGGTAATCTAATTTTATATTCGACAGCGACCTAAAGATATTCCCCCTGATCTTTTGATTCTTCCTTTCGAGTAACTCAATCAACTCTTTGATCTCCTTTCGCTTCGTCTTTCCAGAAGCAGGGCATCCACTCGGGCCAAAAGGAAGGTTCATCTGCTTAGCAAATCGCTCGATCTTCTTTTCCTCGATGAGGGCCAGTGGGCGGATGAGGGTGATCTTTCCCCTGAACAGGGATTGAAGGGGAAGCATGGTACTGATCTCCGCACTATAAAAGATATTCAACAAAAAGGTTTCGATGATATCATCCTTATGGTGTCCAAGTGCAATCTTATTGCATTTAAAGTGATGGGCAAGATGGAAAAGCCGTTTCCGCCTCTCCCAGGCGCAGAGAAAACAGGGGTTTTCACGGTTCTCAGAACCATTGGCCCTTCTCCCGATATCGGTAAGTTCGATGTGATAGGAAAGCCCTTTCGATTCAAAAAACTCTCTGAGGGCTTCGGAGCGGCTGGATTCAAAACCCAAATCAATGTGGATCGGGATCAATTCATAATGGATGGGAACCCGCTTCCGCCGTTCGTAGAGGAGATGAAGAAGCGTGAGGCTATCCTTTCCACCGGACACCCCGACCAGAATTCGATCCCCCTCCTGAATCAGACCGTAACGGTGGATCGCCTTGCCCATCAAACTTCGAATCTCTTTTTGCCAATAGTTTCCCATTCCAACTCCGACAACGTAAGAACCATAATGGCTCTTTGTAATGGCTTCAAGAAAGCTCTCAATCACCAAATCCCAAGCGCCAATAACCAAATAAGCTCCAATTCCCAACGACCAAAAGTCTTGTTCAATTCTACTTTTCTTCAAACCTTGGGATCTCGGTCATTGGTGTTCATTTGACTATTGGAATGTGGTTATTGGTCATTTCAAGATGCTATGCTCCATCCCTTCCAAAGGACACTTATCGCATTCTGGCCTTTTTTTACAAACATTCTTCCCCAGATGGACCAGCAGGGCATGATATTCGTTAAACCGTTCTTCATCATGAAGAAGATGGTCCATAAAAAGCCGTTGAATCTCATCATAGGATGCCTTTTCTGAAACAATATCATGCCTTGAAAGGATGCGTCTCGTATAGGCATCGACAACGAATATAGGCTTCTTCAAGCCGTAAAGCAGGATACTGTCAGCCGTCTCCGGCCCAATTCCATTGACCCCGAGGAGTTCTCTTCGCAATTGGATGAGCCCTGTCTTCTTCATCTTCTTTAAATCGCCACCATATTTCTCGAATAAAAAATTGACAAAGGCTTTTAAACGTTTAGCCTTGATCCGAAAATAACCTGAGGGTCTAATCAAAGAAGCCAGACTCGATTCGCTGATCTCATGAATTCTGGCCGGATCGAGCAATCCCTTAGCTTTCAGTCGCTCAATGGCCTTCTCCACATTCTTCCACGAGGTATTCTGGGTCAGAATGGCTCCCACCATCACCTCAAACGGAGTCTCTCCGGGCCACCAATGGCGAGGACCATAAGCCTTATAGAGCTTTTGATAAAT
>CAKZKY010000123.1 GCA_937124575.1 uncultured Pseudomonadota bacterium
TCGATTAGCCTCTTTTCATCCAAATAATAGGGTAAGAGCTTTATATTTTCAATTACCAAGGTGCAAAACTACAGTTACTGCTTAAACTTTAAAGGCGGCTAATTTTTCATTTATAGTTTTCACGCAGGATTCAGGTTCATATCTGACCCCCTATGATGAAATGTTCGCTGATTGTGCTTGTGAATCTACTTAATCAATACCAACACCCATGGATATGGGAGTTATTAAAAGCATTTAGCATCTACCATTGTTGCAGGCTACCGTGAGAAAAACCTTGTCTTAGCTTTAAGAATGTTGAATCGGCTCTCTTTTTTTGAACAAGGCAACCTTATTCTTTACCCCAGGGCATTCTGATCACAAATATTCTTATTCAAGTCCTCGGCACGGCCTTCATTCTAATCACAACATGCCCCCATCCACCGCACTGAGGACCTGTGTCAAAGCAGCCAGTGGTGTTAAACATGACTTCATTGGGATCCCGACCATTCATCAGGTTTTCGAAGAACGCATTGATCAAAACAGTTAAGTTCGGCATCATAAAAGCACAGACGCGGTCCGGACTCTCTTTAGTAAGTAAATTACCAGAATTATCAAAAATCAGTTTCTGGCCAACGATATGCCCTGAATGGCAACCTTTCGATTCGATCACCTCAGCGACCAGATGATATTCGGAGGCCTTAATGGCATTCTGAAACAGACGTTGAAACTTCGGGTTCTCTTTGATCATCGCCCAATCCTGATCCTCCAATTTCAATCTCCGCCGTATGATTTCAGCCAATTGGTCCTTATCCATTTTATCCTCCCTCATGAAGACAATGACATCTTTATTCGATAAACAGAAAAGCGTAGCGGTTCATCTCCTGTTTATAATCATAAAGAACTTCGATGGGGTAACCGATCTTTCGGACTGTGGCAAAGACATCCATGGCCATGGATTCTGGGGTGGGCCGGGACCTTTTAGGGTTCTTGCACAGTTGTTTTATGCCGGGGCATGATTCGCAGAGATTACAGGAATCCATGAACAGGAGAAAAGCCTTGTAATACCCCGAAAGAAAGACTTCCCGCTCCAGGTTCAAAAGTTTTGAATTGACCTTCCTTGTCCAGGCAAAACGATCTTCAGGCCGTGCCACTCTCTTGGTGAAACGAAAAACCGCGCAGGTTTTATACTCACGAACAAATTCCTTCACCTCTGCCACCGAGGGGGTATTGGGCGGACAGGTTCCGCATTTCCCTTAATTCTTGCATCCGAATGTGCACTTTAGCCTCGCCCACTGGGCCACAACAATCTGCTTTGGGTCAATCCACTTGTAATCAAAATATCCATGTTTTTTAAAAACCTCTTCAAATTTCTTACGATTCATCTGATTCTTACCAGTGGACTTTTTCATCTTCTCCCCCTAAGTTTCGAAACGTTCAATAGACTTCTACTACAAGAACACAATAAATTCAACACATGGATCTATCCCCTCCATCCTGAGACTCCAGAGGAGGGGCTTACTCTCGAACAACTCTTCGCTGGGCACAATATTGATATAGGAAAGGCAGGGGAACGTTTACAGCAGGTCGCCCGCAAACTCAACCTGCCCCTTGGGGAAAGGAAAAAGACGTTTAACAGTCGCCTGGCTCAGGAATTGGGGAAATGGCAGAGCTAAAGGGGGTAGGCGACAAATTCCATAAGGCTGTCTTTAACGCCTATTTCGTTGAGCGTATAAACATTGGTAAAGTTGATGAACTGATCCGTCTTTCTAAATCCATAGCGCTTCCCGAAGAAGAGGCAAAAGAAGTTCTGAAATCGAGAAGGTATAAAGGAGAGGTTGACTCCGACTGGAACTACTGTTATGCCCAGGACGTCACAGCAGTTCCAACCTTTGCGATCGATTACCAGAAGGCCGTTGGCTTCCAGCCCTATGAAGCATTAGAACCACTTTTCAGGAAACTATTCGGATTGATTCAAAAATTAAGTCAACCCTTTTTTAAAATCTGATAAAACTATACAAAAAATCTAATCTTAGCCACTCGAATCGCTGCTGCATTCTACTTGACAATCTGATGAAACAGAGCGGATATAAGATGATGATATCATGGCAAACAAACAGAGGAGGTAGGTTGAATGGCAAGCAAAAGGACTATCAGTACTATATCGGATTTAGAAAAGCGTTGGTTGAAGAACTACACTAAGACACACGGTATTTCAATGGCCGAAGCGATCCGAAGAGGAATTGCCTGTTTAAAAACCACTAAAAGTTTAGACTCTTATCAAAAGGCAGTTCATCAGACAAAAGGCATCTGGTTAAAGGGAGAGGGATTAAGATATCAAGAGAAATTGCGCTCAGAGTGGGAATTTTAATCATGCTGGAATGACTTCTCGATTCTGTTATTCTTATCGACCATTTCAACGACAACGCAGAGGCATCAAATTTCATTGTTGGCCTCGATCCTGCTAAGACCGCAATCTCAGTGATCACCTATGCTGAAATCTTGGTTGGTTTTGAGGATGAGATAGCAGAAGGGGCAAAATCTCTATTGACCATTATGAAATATTGAGCATTGATAGTGCAGCTGCGGAAAAGGCTGCTGAGTTGAGACGTCGTTATGGCTGGAAGCTTCCAGATGCGTTTCAGGCAGCCCTTGCAATTCAGCATCATCTGAAATTGTGCACACGAAATACGAAAGATTTCAACCCCCAAAAACATTCTTTTGTCGAAGTACCCTACAGACTCAAATGAAGTAGGTTTTTGTTTCTTTGGCTTCTCAATCCTATCGGGGTCTTTTACGCTATGAAACTTCAATTGATTTATATCAACTCACTCAACGGAGGACAAACTCAGCGTCCGTCTTCCCTGTTCAGTTTTAACGCCCGT
>CAKZKY010000124.1 GCA_937124575.1 uncultured Pseudomonadota bacterium
GGATGTCTGTCTGGCACGATCTTGTCGATTGGGTGGGAGGCTACCCATTTGAAGTGGCAAAGCCTGAGGAAATATTTAATTTCTATTACAAAAACGGATTTGAACTTACAAAATTAAAAACCTGCGGTGGAGGACTTGGATGTAATGAATTTGTGTTTGTTCGAAAGCATATTCATCAATAACCAGAATGAAAGCGAGATTAAAATTGACTAAGCCATTGTTTACGGTATTTACCCCAACCTTTAACCGTGCATATACACTGTCTCGTGTGTACGAAAGCCTCAAAAGGCAAACATATCGTAACTTCGAATGGGTCATAGTCGATGACGGTTCAACCGATGAGACTCGTTCACTCGTCGAAGCTTGGCAAAAAGAAAATAATTTCACCATCCGCTACTTCTACCAGTCAAATCGGGGGAAGCATCTTGCTTTTAACCGAGGGGTAAGGGAGGCTAACGGTGAATTATTCCTCACATTCGATTCCGATGATGCCTGCCTACCGGAAGCCCTGGAACGTTTCAAATTTCACTGGGACTCTATTCCAGCAGAGCAAAAACATCTATTCTCCGGTGTTTGCGGCCTATGTAAAGATCAGTATGGGAAGTTGATCGGGAATAAATTTCCTTTTGATACTACGGACTCTGATTCCCTCGAAATTTATTATCGGTACGGAGTGAGGGGTGAAAAGTGGGGATTTCAGCGTTGCGATGTCTTACGCCGATATCCTTTCCCAGACGTTGATGGAGCAAGATTTTTACCAGAGGGTGTGGTCTGGAATACAATCGCCAAGTCGTATAAAGTCCGTTTCGTGAATGAGGTCCTAAGAATCTATTTCATTCAAGATGCCTTTTCTTCAGACCAAATTACTTATTCATTAAGCGACCCATCAAAACACGCTGTGGGAAATGCATTTTATTACGAATTTCGTCTCAACGAAGAAATCGTCTGGTTTTACTCCAACCCATGGGATTTCTTTAAATCGGCAGTACATTACGTTCGATTTTCACTACACTCAGGTATAGGAATCTTTAGATCATTACAGAAGATTCGGCATTTATTCTCAAAAATGCTGGTTGTGTTAGCTATTCCATCAGGGATGTTTCTATACATTTTTGAGAAGAATAATATAAATCTCGTCTCGATATATAAATCATTAGTCAAAAATAAATTCTGAAAGAAAATGAAAGTCCTAATGGTGATTTCACAATTTTATCCCATTGTTGGGGGAGCGGAGAAGCAAGCTCAACTCCTCGCCCAAACATTGGTTGAAAAGGGCATTCAGGTTAAGGTGGTGACCGGATGGTGGAGATTTGGAACCCACCGGAAGGAAATCATCAATGGCGTTAAAATCTTTAGGAACTTTTCGTTCTGGGGGATGTTTGGAATAAAAGGACTTAGACCTCTGGGTATGCTTGCGTATATGATCACGCTTGGTTTGTATTTACTAATTCACAAGAAGGAATACGACCTCATCCATGTTCATCAGGCGCTTTATCCCGCCTTTGTGTCAGTGTGGATCGGAAAAAGGGTTCTTAAAAAACCCGTGATTGTGAAAACAGCCAGCTCTGGGATGACAAGCGATATCAAACAGTTAGAAAAATATCCTTTAGGGAAATATCAACTCAGATATCTTATTAAAACGATGGGTTGTTTAGTTTCAAATAGTAAAGTAGGGGGAGATGATTTCAAAGATATTGGGTTTCCAAAGTCAAAAATTATTTTTATCCCTAATGGAGTTGATATTCCAATAGAGAAAAAAACTTTCTTTGGAGAAGTTAAGCTTGTCATGGCCGTTGCAAGACTAAGTATCGAGAAGGGAATTGATGTTCTGCTTCGAGCGTGGGCAAAGGTGAGCGTATTATATCCGACCATAAAACTGGTCATCGCTGGTCAAGGTTCCTTAGAGTCTTCACTGAAAAAGCTATGCCAAGATTTGGGGTTGACTGACTCTGTTAAATTCGTAGGATCAATTTCTAATCTAAATGAATATTTTAGAAATACTGATCTTTTTGTTCTACCCTCTAGGATGGAGGGGCTGTCGAATGCATTATTAGAGGCTATGAGCTATGGCTTGCCATGTATTGCAACCAATGTGGGAGGTAATTCTGAGCTGCTTGGTGGAGAGAATATAGTCATTCCAACTGGAAAATTCACCATGGCAAAACATGGACCACTCGTTAATCCAGATGACCCCAAAGGGCTTTCCGAGGCTATTTTATACCTTATGCGGAACCATGAGGAAAGAGAAGAAATGGGGAGAAAGAGCCGAGAATTTATTAGGGAGAATTATTCCATCGATTCGGTAGTAGACCGCTATATTGCTCTATATCAATCGATGCTGAATATGAAGGCCTGACATGTGCGGAATTTGTGGAGAGATCGATTTCAATAATGGAGTGAGGGTTGAATCCGTTAGGCAGATGACCAATGTATTGGCCCATCGCGGACCGGATGATGAGGGAATGGTTTTATTTAGAGGTGGAAAAGCAGTAGAGATTAAATTAAATGGCAATCTATATTGTGATGAGACCCAGTTTGAAATCGGTTTGGGGCACCGGCGGCTTTCGGTCATCGATCTTTCTCAGGCGGCACATCAGCCGATGTGCAACGAGGATAAAACGGTTTGGATTGTTTACAATGGAGAGATTTATAACTTTCAGGAGATCCGGGAGGAATTGGAAAAGAAAGGCCATTTTTTCAAATCAAATTCTGACACGGAAGTCATTCTTCATGCCTACGAAGAATGGGATGTGAATTGTTTGAACACTTT
>CAKZKY010000125.1 GCA_937124575.1 uncultured Pseudomonadota bacterium
TATTACTTTGGATTTAAAAGAAGGAAAGAAGGGGTAACCTATGAAATAAGAGGTCCTATGGAATATCTGGAGAATAAGAATGTTAAAAGGATGGTTAGGGAAGTGCTTCAAGAGTATTCCTATCAGAAGATACTTCATGAGACACAGAAAAGGGGATTTGCTCTCATTCAGGAAGAGAGATTAGAAGCAGGATCCATTAAGCTGGTCTTAAGAAAGGTGGCCTGAATGGAAAGGAGCTAGAGAAAAGATGGAACAACTGATTGTTACGATCAAGGATGGAATGGTGGAGATCGAAGTAGAGGGTGCCCAAAGAACCCGGTGCTTGGGCCCAACCCAGGCCATTGAAAATCTGATTGGTCACGTAGATGGTCGGTCTCTAAAGAATGATTTCTACAGGGGAACGAAGATCGACCAGGGCATTTATCTCAAGCAATCCAGGTTCGAAAATTTTGAAAGGTAGTCCAGGGATATTTCCTTCTACCTCGTTAGAAAACCCCCGTGCGGAGCTATGCTCCTGTCGGGACTTCACTTTTAAAAACCAACAGAAATCATTTCCTTATCTTCCACTCTTTCTCAAATTTTTTTCGGATTTTTAGAAAAGTGAGCGGGGTATTTCAATTGACATGGGGAATCGTGAATGATAGGGTTATTTCCATGAAACGATGGCTTGTTCTGTCACTCCTCACCCCTAAAGATTTAATCGAACCCATCTCAAACTTCCTTACGGAACAGGGAGCAGCAGGCATCGAGGGGGTCGAAGAAGGTTTGGAACAGGAAAGATTGAAAGCCTATTTTCTTCAGAATGGAAGTGCACAGAAGATATTATGTTCGCTCCGCCAGTATTTGAAATCCATGCATGAGATGAATCCTAAAATCCCACTCATCGAAATAGAAACCAGTTCCATCCCTGATCAGGATTGGGGTGAGAACTGGAAACGTTTTTTTAAACCCGTCCGAGTGGGATCGAGGTTCATCATCAAACCACCATGGACAAAAATCCGGCTTAAAAGAGATGAGATTCCATTGGAGATCAATCCCGGCATGGCCTTTGGTACAGGAACTCATGCGACAACCCAACTCTGTATAGCCCTATTAGAGAAAGGATTGAAAAGGAGAGGGCTCTCAGTGCTGGACATTGGAACAGGCTCGGGTATTCTTGCCATTGCTGCTGCCAAATTGGGAGCCTCCGAGGTGTGGGGTATTGATATCGATCGGACGGCAGTTGAAATCGCAAAGGAGAATGTTCGCTTAAATTCCGTTTCTGATAAAGTTAAGATACTGAGGTCAAGGATTGGAGCGATTCGGAAGACATTTAACCTGATTGTGGCCAATATAGATTATAAAAGTCTTAGGCGTGCGCGAACCTCCATGCTTCACCATCTTAAAAAGAGTGGTTTTCTCATCCTCTCTGGGATTCTTCTCCAAGAAGAAGAGCGGCTTCGTCAGCATTATATCCGGACGGGAAAGCTACGGTGGACGGAGACAAGACGAGATAAAGAATGGGTCTGTCTTGTTTTTAAGAAGAGGTAAACCGTATTAGAAGAGCTTCGTCCTTCTAACGGGAAGGCTCATACCACGATAAAAGCTAAGCTTCGTAGGGGGGCTATTTAACGGGGTAAACCCCTTCTATCCATAAGGCAAAGGTTGGAACCAAGTCATGCCAAGGTTTTATGTTCCTAATCTTCAACCAGAAAAGGGCCTTCTGACCATCAAGGGTACAGAAGCAAGGCATATTCAAAAAGTACTCAGACTCAAAACAGGAGGGACCCTCACTGTCTTCGACGGCTCCGGAAGAGAGTATGAAGGAACGATCGTAAAAAGAGCCCCCACTTCTGTAGTGATCAAAATCAATGTTTTCATTCCTTCCAAAGAAGAGTCTCCTTTGGAAATCACCTTAGCACAGAGCCTTCTCAAAGGAGAGAAGATGGATTACCTCATCCAGAAAGCTACAGAGTTAGGGGTAAAGGAGATTATCCCCTTCTCTTCCTCACGCTCCATTCCATTGCTCGACAGATCAAAGAGATTGGAGAGGGTAAACCGTTGGGAGAAGATTGCGATCGGAGCTTCAAAACAATGTGGAAGAGGATTGATTCCAAAGATTGATCGCCTTCGAGATTATACGGATATGCTTTCCTTAGCATCCCAGGAGTCCTTACGCCTCATCCTTTCTGAGAGGGAAGGAAGAAGGTTGAAGGAGGTTTTAAGAGAATTTGTAGATAAGAGAAAAGTTTTCTTCGTTGTTGGCCCTGAGGGCGGGTTCAGTCAGGATGAGATCGAGGGATCGAAAGAGTTGGGATTTGTCCCAATTTCTTTGGGCCAAAGAATCTTAAGGGCAGAGACGGTAAGCCTCTGCCTCCTCAGCATTCTTCAATATGAATGGGGCGATATTGGCTAAGCGCCTCCGTTTTTAATTTATCTCTTTTCCATCAACCTGAATAACATGGTAAAAAGGGGCAACTCCTACAAATAAAAGGAATTGCCCCTTTCAGAAAGGAGGGGGTATGAAGGGCCTGCCCGCCCTCTACCCACAATAGGTAGGGGCAAACAGGGAGGTGTTAGGCCGCTTTTTTCTCTGAACTATCGACAAATTCCTTATATGTTTTGCATTCGCATAGAAGTTTACATTTTCTCCGGCATACTTCGATGTGAATTTTAGGACTTCCCTTTCTCTTATCACAGATTAAATAACTCATATCTAAAATCCCCTTTCCATCCCAAGTCGGAAATTTCTACATATTGAATGACATATATTGTAGAACACAAAATATAGAAATGTCAAGAAAAAATTTCATATTTTTACAAAAAAATTATTTAATTATTACAATAGGTTATAGAACCAATGAGAAGTAAAACCATAAGTTTTTGAATCATCTTTAAGAAATTATAGATTTTTTGCAATACGAAGGCAAAAAGAAGGGGCAGGTGACTGTATGGCCAGAAACCATTTTATTAAGGGTTGGGCAACTGTGAAACAGGCTTTTCTTCTATGGCAATGCCTAATCTTTCAACCCCGGATTTATTCGCAACGTCCAGAACCTGGACAACCCTATCAAAGACAACGCTTTTGTCCGCCCTCACAATGACCGGCCTTTCCTTATTGAAGGCTATCAGAGTTTCTAACTCTTTTCTCAGGTCTGTAAGGTTGGTCAGTTTACTGCTTAAAAAGACCTCATGGTGGCTATTGATATTGACGATGATAGGCTGTTTCTGATCAGGAGGTGTTTTGACATCGGCTTGAGGCAGCTTCACGATGATTTTGGATTCTCTCATCGGGTTGAAGGTATAGACCAAACTGAAAGCCGTAAAGAAAAAGATGAAGATATTGAGAATGATATCAGTAAAAGCAAGGGATTCCAAACTGACCCTGAATTCTCGGCGGCCTTTAATTTTCATTGAACACCTCCTCCTCGGGTTTGGGACAGAAGATCGAGAAGCTCATTTCCGTAATAGGTCATTTCTTGGGCGTGGTGCCTGATCTTTCCCATAATGAGATGATAGAGGATGAAGCCTGGGATAGCAACCGAAAGGCCTGCTGCTGTTGTGATCATGGCCTGATAGATGCCTCCGGCTAAGGCATTAACCGTGATATTCGCACCCATCTGTTCCCAGGTCATAAAGGCATTGATCAAACCAATGATGGTTCCCAAGAATCCCATCATGGGCTCTACACCGACAATGATGATGAGGGCGCTAAGATATCGTTCTAAATATTGGATCTGTTCATCACCTTCCCGTTCCATCATCGCTTCCACTTCTTCACGCTTCAACGCTCGATGGGTGATCCCCAGTTTAAAGATATCGGCAATCGGATGTCGCACCTTAGCACATCGCTCAAGGGCTTTCTGAATCTGTCCCCTCTCAAGATATAGGAAGATCTCCTGGGCGAAGCGCGGGATATCTAGCCGGATCCTCCAGAGAACCCATAATCTTTCGAGGATGATAGCAAGGGCGATGATGGACCCGAGGATGATTGGAATCATGATGGGTCCACCTTTTACGATGAGGGAGAGGAACATGATGACCTCCTCACCTGCTGCCAGGCAGGGATGAAAAAATAGGGCAATCGAAATTGCCCTGAATTGATAAGAAAGTGCCGGGTCGCGGAATCGAACCACGGACACGAGGATTTTCAGTCCTCTGCTCTACCGACTGAGCTAACCCGGCGTCCAAATTTAATCCATTTATATTATAACCATAAAAATGTGTCAAGAGTTAGTTCTCTTTTTGTCATTTTTTTTCCGATACACCGGCCTCAGCAAAGGTTGCCATTTCGTTGAGAATCTTAATACTAGCCTCTACTAAAAATATTCCTAATGCAGCCCCGGTTCCTTCACCTAATCTCAGATCTAAGTTCAACAAGGGTTTTAAGCCGAGGTGTTCCAATATGATCTGATGCCCTTGTTCAACCGACTGATGAGAGGCGATGAGGTAAGGCTTCACTTGGGGTGACAGTGAGGTTGCAATCAAGGCCGCTGCGCCAGAGATGAAGCCATCGATCACCACAGGGATTTGATATCGGGCACCAGCCAGGATGACACCTACGATACCACCGATCTCAAACCCTCCAACCTTCGATAGGACGTCGATCGCATCTTTTGGATTAGGTCGATTGATCTTAAGGATTTTTTCAATCACCTTTACTTTCAATTTCCATCCTTCATCATTGAGCCCTGTTCCTCTTCCAGTAACAATTGCCACATCCGTACCAGTGATGACTGCCGTGATGGCACTGGAGGGTGTGGTGTTGCCAATGCCCATATCCCCTGTCCCCAAAATATCAATTCCTTTTGATAACTCCTCCTCCACCAGCTCGATGCCAGCCTCGATTGAACGAATCGCTTCTTTACGGTTCATGGCAGGCCCTTCGACCATATTTCGTGTCCCCATGGCGATCTTTTTATTCTTTAGGTCGGGGTGGGCTTCAAGAATAGATGCAACCCCCAGATCTGCCACGACGACCCTTGCCCCCGCATGGCGGGCAAGCACATTGATTCCCGCCCCTCCTCGAAGGAAATTATAGACCATTTGAGGGGTAACCTCAGATGGATAGGCGCTGATCCCCTCTTTTGTGACCCCATGGTCAGCGGCCAGGGTGAAGATCACTTTGTGACGAATGGTAGGGCTTGAATTTCCCTTGATCCCAGCGATCTGAATGGAAATGGCTTCCAGTTGCCCTAAGGAACCTTGGGGTTTGGTCAAATTATCCTGCTTTTTTCTCGCCTCCTCCATGGCCAGCTGATCCAGTGGTTTGATGTTGGAGATCATCTCTTCTATCTTTTGCATCCTTCCTTTCCTCCTGTCCTCTTATTTGAAATGAACCACGACCACTCCCATTGCTGCGGCAATGAGTGAAACAACCATCATGAGACGGAGTGATTCCTTGACCGAATCTGGAGTGATCGGTCTTTCGCTGTCACCGATGAAAGTCTTTTTTACAACCTTTCCAAAGTAGAAATTCTCCCCACCCAATTGGATGTTTAGTGCCCCCGCAACTGCAGCTTCTGGATACCCACTATTAGGACTCACGTTCTTTCTGGCATCCCTTAGGATGGTCTTCCAAGAATCCCTCCAGTCCTTTTTCAATAAGAAAGCGGACAAAACGAATAAAAAGGCCGTGAGACGGGCCGGAATCAAGTTGGCTAAATCATCCATTTTAGCAGAGGCCCATCCAAAATGTTGATAGCGCTCGTTCTTATAGCCCACCATGGAATCCAATGTGTTCAGAGCCTTATAAGCCATTGACAGACAGGGACCTCCAATTGCTAAATAAAATAAGGGAGCGACGATTCCGTCAGAGGTGTTTTCGGCGGTCGTCTCAATGAGCGCTCGGCAGATCTCTTGTTCATCCAGTTGATCCGTATCCCTGCTGACTAAACATCCAACCTCTTTTCTGGCTTGTATTAAATCCCGGTTCTTGAGGGTTTCGATCACCCCTTTGACCTCATCATGGAGGCTTCTGGTAGCAAGCGTGGTGTAAGCGAAAAAAACGGTAACCCCGATGGAGAGGATTGGATGAACCCACCCAGCCATTCGAACAATAGCCCAGATTGAGAGAGCCGTCCCCCCCACGATCAGGAGCATGAGCATTCCACCCTTGAAACGCTGTTTAAAAGGTGTATCGTTCTCGCAAAGCCATCTCTGCTCTAAAAAGGAGATGGCTCTTCCTATGATTCTTACTGGATGGGGATAACCCTTCGGATCTCCAATGACCCAATCCATGGCATAGGCAATCGTCAGCTCATGGGGAGTCATTCATCCCTCCTAAATAGACCATGAGAAGGCATAAGACCTCCGCCAATTCATTGGCTCCTCCGAGGACATCTCCAGTAACCCCTCCCAACTTTTTTATGAAGAAAAGGCGATACCCCAGGCTAAAAAGGCAGATTCCCATAAACACCAGAAATCCTTTGACTCCCAGGGTCAGGACCGACATGGCAAAAGCCGAGATCAAAGCAATCGCTACCTGCTTTACTCTAAGATGCTCTGTAAAGGGTTTTCCCAACCCATCCTCTGATCGAGCATAAGGAGATCGGTAACAGACCAGGACCATGGAACTTCTTCCCAATATGGTCATCAGAATAAGGGTGTGGGAAATAGAGGGATTTGGAATTTGATCCAATGTAAGATATTTTATTCCGAGTAGAAGAATGAGGCTGATTACTCCAAAGGCGCCAATTCGACTGTCTCTCATCACTTCGAGGATCTTTTCCTTCCCTCCCCCCGAAGCCAGGCCATCCATGGTATCTGCAAAACCATCTAAATGGAGCCCTCTGGTTAAGAGGGCGAGCAGTCCGATGACCAGCCAGAGCACAAGGGGCTTTGGAAAGAGAAGAGAGAAGAGATAATTTCCAAGGACCAAGAGGAGGCCGATCAATAGACCCACCAGAGGAAAGAAGGCCATGGTCTTCGCCAACGCCTTTCCTTCTAAAAGGGAAGGGGGGGCAACCGGAAGGATCGTAAGAAATGAGATGGCTTGAAGAAAGCTTTTCACTCTTTCCCTTTCAAAAAGATAGGAATACCTGAGACCATAAAGACGACTCTATCCGAGATTTCACCAATCCTCTGATTGGCCATACCCGAAAGATCTCTAAACCTTCGGCTCAGCGGATCAGCAGGAACAATCCCCATTCCCACTTCGTTAGAGACCATAATCAAAGAGAACTTACACTCTTTAATCCCTTCAACAAGTCTCTCTACCTCACCCATCACCTTCTGATCATCATCCCATCTCAGCAGGAGATTGGAGAGCCATAATGTAATACAGTCGAGAAGAATCACCCCATCTTCTTCCCGGTAGGATCTTATCCTATTGACGACCTCTATGGGTTCCTCGATCGTCTGCCATTCTGGCCCTCTCATCATTTTATGCATTTCAACACGCTTGGCCATCTCCCCATCGAGAACTTCACAGGTGGCAAGATAGATTTTCTTTGAAAAATGATGGTTTGCATACTCCAGAGCAAAGCGACTCTTTCCACTACGGCAGCCTCCTGTAACCAAGATCACGTCCCTTCCCATCTTTCCTCCAGTAAGACAAGAGATTTTTGAAGGTCCTCCATCGAAAATACTTCGATCGACACAATGCCCTTAAATCCCTTCAGGTGCGAACAGATCAGCCTTTGAGTGGACTCTGTCAATCGGTCCATCCCAAGGTGATCCACCCCATTCTCATGTCCATGAAGATGAACAATGGAGGTATGGGGGAGGTATCTCTCAACATATTGTTTTAAATCGTATCCATTGACGAGGATGTGGCCGATATCCAGGCAGATGGAAAAGCCAAACTGGCCAATCACATCCTCAATCCATGCCAAAGGATAGCTGAGATTCTCAATGGAGATTCGATTGGGTTCGATCCCTTCTCCCATAATCTCTTCTAAGCTCTGAGTGAGACGAACCTTCCATTGTTTCAGGTCAGTCTGATCCTTTCCGGTCTTGTCTCTGAGATCGAGATGAAGAGTATAGAGAGAGGGACTAAGCGGTGACGTTCTCTGGATTACCCGTTTGATCACGGAGCATGCCCGATGCCTTGTCTCTTCCTTCACATCCCCAAGAGAGAGATCAATGGGAAGATGGATATTGAAACCTATCTGTTGGTTCAAAGAGATCGCTTTGAGTAAGTCAATCTCCACTTCTTCTGGAAGGTTGTTCTCCTCCCTGCTTTCGAAAAGAACGAGCTCAATCTCATCAAAGAAAGGGGCAAGCTTCACTACATTGGGGACAATCCGATCGGGATAGATATAGGAGGTGGTGCTTATTTTAAACGGGAATCTTCCCTTATCTTTTTTCAGAATCGGGAACGCCCTGTTATTCTCTTCGAGATTAGATCCGTTCATTAGGATTTCTCTTATTCCTCTGTTCCTCAGAAATGAGAAAAATAAAAGGTTTCAAAGAGATGGGATTTTGTTTCACAACGACAATCGTTTTGTAAACCTCTTCGATGGTCTGATAATTCAAAACCTCTGCAGGAGGTCCCATTCTATAAATATGTCCCTCATTCATTAGAATCAACCGCTCACAATATTCACTGGCTAAATTGAGATCATGTAGGACCAGTACCACGGTAAGTCGGAATTCCCTATTTAATCTCTTGATTAGATCCAGTATCCCTACTTGATGGGTGATATCCAGATGTGCCGTAGGTTCATCTAATAGAAGAAGTTTGGGCTCCTGAGTTAATGCACGGGCGATTTGTGCCAATTGCCTCTCCCCACCACTCAGTTTATACATGGGTTTCTCTTTAAGCCGGTAGATATCCGTTAACCTCATCCATTTCGAGGCGATCTCAAAATCCTCGTCAGTCTCTAAGAATTGAAATTCTTTATAATGGGGAGTTCTTCCTAAGAGGACGTACTCCTCCACAGTCATCCATCCCACTTGGGGTGCCTGAGAGACAAGGGCAATTTTTTTAGATAGGTCTTTATGTCGCATCTGGTTTAAATCGTTTCCCTCAAAGCAAATCCTTCCCTCCATCGGCTTAATGACCTTGGTGATTGCACGAAGGAGGGTGGTCTTCCCTGAGCCATTAGGGCCGATGATTCCTAAGATTTCTCCCTCTCCTATCTGAAAATGAATTCCACGAAGGATGATCTTTGAATTATACCCGCAGGTCAGATTGTTCACTTCCAACATCCCTATCCTCATGAAATCATCTGCCTCTTACTCAAGGCATAAACAAAAAGACTTCCTCCCAATATGCCAGTGATGACCCCTACGGGTAATTCTGAAGGTGGAAGGATCGTTCTGGCTAAGGTATCGCAGAAGATTAAGAAGGCCGCTCCGCAAAGAAAAGAACTGATCAAGAGTATTCGATGATCTCCTCCGATGACCATGCGCACGAAATGGGGAACCACCAAACCTACAAAACCAATGATCCCTGCCACGGAAACGCTGAAGCCCGTCAGCAGGGAGGCAAGAAGAAAAAGATACCGTTTGGTCGCCTCCACATTGATTCCAAGATGCAATGCCTCTTCTTCTCCCAAAGAAAGAGCATTTAAGTGAACAGAGAAACAGTAAGAAATGATCAGGCCTAAAATCGATATCAGGGAAGCCAATTCGATGAGGAACCCATTGGGTTCCTCCAAAGAACCCATGATCCAGAAGATAATTCCATGAAGATCTTCTGTTCGGGAAATCGCCATGATGAGCATAACCAGAGAAGATGAGATAAAACTGATCATCACCCCAGTAAGGAGAAGGCTTTCAATTTTTAACACCTCCTTCCTGGTGCTCAAAAAATATAGGAGTAAAATGACGAACATCGCCCCTAAAAAACCAGACAGGGGTAGGCTGAAAACCCCGACTTCCCGATGCAATTGGAGGATGATGTTTAGGGAGACTCCCAGCGCAGCGCCTCCTGAAATGCCCAGAGTGTAGGGTTCCACCAGGGGATTCCGAAACATCCCCTGTAACAGGACCCCGGCTAAGCTTAAGGCTCCACCTATTGCAAAACCTAATAGAATCCGTGGAAGGCGAATATTAAAGAGGATCGTATGATAGGTTGTGTCTTTGCCTCCGTATATTAGTGAGATCAGGGTCGTCAAAGGGATGTCGGTGGCACCCACATAAAGGGAAAAAAGACCTACACCTAAAAGGGTCACACAAAGAGCAACGATCCAGATGAACCAATAGGTGATTCTCTTTCTCATCAAATTTTCTTTTCTGGATGTAAGATGCTAACCATCTCCATCAGTGTTTCAACAAAGCTGACCGGCGTTGGGCTACAGACTTTATGAGAATCCACAATATGAATCCTATTATTTTGGGTCGCTTTCAGGGTGGTGTATCTTTGCCAAACTTCCTTCTCCTCTTCTCCTGCAATCCCCATCGTTACGATGATGATGACATCGGGATCCTGTTTGAGAACCTCTTCTCTCGAGTAAAAGCCACTGGACTGGTTTTGAGCAATATTGATCCCTCCTGCAAATCTGATAAAATCGTTCACAAAGGATTCCCCGGTTATTGTAAAGAGTGGCTTGGCTCCAACCTGAACAAACACTTTCGGCTTGGACAAACCTTCAACTCCTTTTTCCATCCGATTTATCTTTTCTTTTGCATCTCCAACAAACTTTTCCGCCACCCTTCCTCTGCCCGTCATCCTTCCCAATTCCAAGAATTGGTCACAGAGTTGACTATAAGATTTAGGCGATGGCACATTTACAACCTTTATCCCCAACCCCTTGAGTTTTTCGACAGCCTTAGGATTCGTCAGCGACGTGGCCAGGACTAAGTCTGGGTTCAGACGAAATATCTTCTCTGTGTTGACCTCTACAACGGACCCCACTTTCTCTTTGTTTCTTATTTCAGGTGGTCTTTCACAATAAGTGGTAATGCCGATTAATCGGTTTTGCAATCCTAAAAGGCAAAGTTGTTCTGTGAGCGATGGCCCAAGGGAGATGATCCGCTGAGGGAAGAGCGAAAACGTGTCTGGATGAAGATAGCTGGCAATTTTTTCTATAGTTTCTGCGACCCTTGGCCCTGGCCGGCAAATCAGGTCACAGGAGATGACCAAAATTCGATCGCTCTTTACGGCATCAAGGGTCTTCAATATAGGATGTTCTCTGAGATTCCTCTTTAACTTTTCCTCATCATCCCCGCAAATCACGACTACCTCGGGATTGCGATCGAAAAGAGGCTTTCTATCTAATTCAAAGTAATCTTTTTTGATATCCGCAAAGACATTTCTCCCGCCTGCAAGATGAAACACATCGGTTTGAAACGACTCCCCCCCAATGGTGCCCAAGGGCTCTAACCCCATCACCCTGAACAGGGTTGGTCTTTTGGTCGAAGATTGAGTTTTCAGCTTCTCATGGATATTTTTAATTCTTTTCTCGATCTCTAGCTTTAATTCTTTTGCTCTATGAGCTTTTCCAGTAATCATTCCTATTTTCTCAATAGAGTCAAAAATATCCTTCAGGCGACGCGGGTTATTCCAGAATATTTTTTTTCCTCTTTTTTCAAACTCTCCGACGATTGGCTTTTGGACTGAACCAAAGGATAGAATAAGGTCTGGGTTTAGCGAAAAGATTTTTTCTATGTCGGGATTGGCAAACCCTCCTATCTTCTGTTTTTCTTTGTTTACTTCAGGACAATCGCAAGGACAATAATCAGTCACCCCAACCAGAAGAGACTGGAGTCCGAAAGCCAATAAAAGTTCCGTATGTGTTGGCGCTAACGAAACGATCCTTTCTGGTTTCCTGGAAAATTCTATTTCTCTTCCCAGATCATCTTTTACCTTCAGAGGAAAGCCAAAGATTTCGCTAAAAGAAGCAAGGACAATAAAAATTATTAATAGGAGCTGTTTTATCATATTTCTTTTTCATCCCTTTATTTCTCAATCCCATCTCTTGCCTGGATTCCTTTTCGATAGTAATGCTTGACGTCCTTCATCTCTGTCACTAAATCCGCGGCTTCTATAATCTGTGGGTCGGCATTTCTGCCGGTAACAACGATTTCGACGTGATCGGGTTTTGAATGAATAAGTTCAAGAAGATCTTTTACCGAGATAAGATTGAGTTGTACGGCAATATTGGCCTCATCAAGGATGATCAAATTGTATTCTCCACTTTCCATGATCCTCCGGACGTCGCGGAGTCCTTTTTCCGCTACTTTTTTATCATCTTCCTTGGGGACCTGATTGGTGAAACCATCTTTGCCATATTGTTTGATAACAATAGAGTGAGAAAAGTTTCGTAAGGCTTTTAATTCGTTAGACTCCATCCCTTTTACAAATTGAGCAAAATAGACTTTTAAGCCGGCACCTGAGGCACGAAGCGCCAAACCCAATGCCGCTGTGGTTTTACCCTTCCCATCGCCTGTATAGACTTGAATATAGCCTCGCAACTCCTTCCTCTTTCAATCAACCGTTATAACATCATACCTATTAATCGAGTCTTAATTCTAAAAACCAGTGTTTCTCCTTCCATCTCTTTTCTCCAATAATAAACTCCACCGGCTTCTTAAAGATGGGGCCATCGTAGACAAAAGTATGGTATTCTCCATGTTCGCCACAGAGATCAATCCCCTCTACCTTTTCCAGATCGAATAAAAATTGCCTGTCTATCTTTCGGCCCAACCACACTGGGTCTAAAAAATCAGAATGAATCGCCACGATGATGGCCTGAAATCCATTCTCGATAAATTCCAAAAGCAATTCTTTTCTTTTCTCCTCCCACAAGGGTAATATCGGCTTAATTCCTATTTCCGCACAGACTCTTTCGATCCAATCTCTATGTTCTTTTAGGTCAATATCACCAAAAACACCAATATGGACCCCTTTCCTTCTAAGTTCGGATGCCGTTTTTTTGAATTCTTCTTCGTAGGTCTCCCAAGTGGTCTCCCTTTGAACGATGGGAGTGCCGATTGCCTTTGCTTGTGATTTAATCAGTTCTGAAATCACTCCATGAGACCGAGATCGTTTCCCATCTTCTGAAATCATATTGACTAAATAAGAAATCTCCAATCCAGATTTTGAACCCCTGTAGAACGATAACGCGCTCTCTTTCCCACCACTCCAGGAACAAAATGCCATTAAATTTTCCAATTCAAAACCCCTCCACAGATTCTACAATGAAAAGATGAATTCCTCATTCC
>CAKZKY010000126.1 GCA_937124575.1 uncultured Pseudomonadota bacterium
ACTTTTTTAAATACTTTTTCAGAAATATCAATTGAGATTTCTGAAAAAGGCCGGAAATCTCTGATCAGGGAACAAAAAACGGTCTTTTCAAAAATCGCAAGTTGAGATAAAAAAATCAAATGAAAGAACATGAAGGTGGGTTTCTGTTAGCCGAAACGGTATTGGACGCCGTATTCGCTGCGGGGGTATCTCCATTTGACAGAGCCGTAAATGCAGGCAATCATGCAGGTACCACATTCGAGACAACCGGCAAATTCTACAATCATCTCTCCTTTCTCGTTGAGGGAGTAGAGGTTTGCAGGGCAAGCATAGATGCAGAATCGTTCCTTACAGGTGTGGCATATGTTTTGATCGAGAAGGATATGGGTTTCCTTGTCATTTTTAAAAGCATCCAGAGCTAACTTTTCAGTGATCTTCATTAGGCCTCCAATTTCCCAATATTCATCATTCCATCATAACCGAATTCCTATATTTTCCTGAACTGCCACCAATCTTTCAGGGTCTCGAGGTTAAAAAATTGCTTCTTCAATTCCGCGATTTTGGTCTTATAGATCTCTTCTTTTGGATTCTCATCCACCCACATCACTTTTTCAAAGAGGTCGGAGATGACCTGAGGATACTTCGTAAAGAGCCTCTCGTTCTCAAGGACGGCAAGTGTGTTTTTGAACGTATGCATCTCCTTCAAGATGAAACTCTCGTTGAGAAGTTTCTCATATTTGGCAAGGGAGGAGGCAGAAAAATCGTTTTTGGCTTTGGCCTCTTTGATGGTGCGTGCCGCTAAGACGCCTGAGACTATCGCGTACTCCATCCCCCTCACTGTGAAGAGCATATTGAGACCCAGGCCTGCAGCATCACCCACCATGAGCATTCCATCGGTATAGAGCTTGGGCATATTATAGATTCCGCCTTCGGTGATCAAGTGGGCTGAATACTCAACCGTCTCGCCTCCTCGGATGATATTTTTGATCTCAGGCCTCTCCTTAAACCGATCCAGGAGTTTGTAAACTTCCTCACGGGTTGCCTTCGAATTGAGCGCATGGAGGCCAATGACCAGACCAAGGGAAAGGCTATCTTTGTTGGTATAAAGAAAACCTCCACCCATCATTCCCTGAGTGAGAGCGCCAAAGAAGAGTTGGGCAGCTCCTTCACCCTCAGCCACTCGGAAGCGATCTTCAATCGTTTTGGGGTCGAGTTGGATCACTTCCTTAAATCCCAGGGCAAAGTGTTTGGGTTGAAAAGGTTTTCGAAGTCCTGCCTTCTCTGAAAGGAAAGAAAGAATCCCATCTGCCGCCACCACACAGTCTGCGCCGATTTCCTCATCACCGGATTTTACTCCAATCACTTTTCCGTTCTCTTTGATGAGATCATCTACAGTCTTCTGAGGAATGACAAAGCTTCCCTTTTCGGAAACGAGCTCAGCAAACCAGCGATCGAATTTTGCCCTGAGAATCGTGTAGCTTGGGTAGGGTTCTTCCTTAAACCGGTCGCTGTAAAATTCAAATGTGGTCGAGTTATGCTTTCCCATGGCTGTGAAGATCTCTTTGACCACATGCCTTTCGAAGGGGGCCTCTTTCCAGATGTCGGGAAGATAAGGGAGAATGGGGCGGAGATAGAGCCTTCCACCGGTTACATTCTTGCTTCCTGAGAAATCGCCTCGTTCCAATACCAGGACCGTCATCCCTGAATCGGCCAATTCATAGGCGCAGGAAAGACCAGCGAGCCCTCCACCCACAATGATGACATCTACTTTTTCCATAAATTACCCATTTATCACATAGCTCATCAACTGACAAGGCATCAGGGGTACAAGAAGAGGTGGTTCTCGGCATTACAAAACTATTCAGAGGCCAAAACTCTTTTTAACTCTTCCGTTAAAGCGGGCACGATCTGGAAGAGGTCGCCGACAATGCCGTAGTCGGCATAGTTGAAGATAAGGGCATTGGGATCAGTATCCACGGCGACCACCGTTTTACAGGTACTAATGCCCAGGACATGGTGAATGGCGCCTGAGATTCCAAAAGCCATATAGAGTTTCGCCGAGATGTTCTTCCCACTCTTTCCGATCTGGTCTTTCAAATCCCTCCATCCCTCATCCACTGTAGCACGGGTTGTTCCCACCGAGGCATGAATTGTTTCCGCGAGGTCTTCAATAATCTTAAAATTCTCTGGAGCCTTGATCCCTCTGCCTGCTGCCACCACAATATCCGCTTCGGTGATATCGAGTTTGGCACCCGCCGCCTTCTCAAATCCAGTTACCTTCTTCTTGATTATGGACGGAGCGATTTGAGCAGAGACGGAAATGACTTTTGCTGTTCGGTCAGGTTTATCATTGACAAGAAAGGTGTTATTCCTTACGGTTGCCATCTGAGGTCTAGCTTCAGAAAAAACTATTTCGGCAAAGACTTTTCCTCCAAAGAGGGGCCGTTTCGCTACGAGCTTTCCATTCTCTCCAAAGGATAAGCCCGTGCAATCCGGTACATAGCCTGTTTGGAGATGCATGGCCAGCCTTGGGAAAAGATCCTTTCCGGTGGAAGTAGCACCTCCTAAAAGGATGGAGGGTTGATGTTCTTTTATGAGAGGGGCGATACCTGTTAAATAAGTATCCGATGTATAGGGTATGAAGACGGGATCTTCCATCAAATAAATTTTATCAGCAAAAGGAGTCAGACTTTTTACTGCTTCCTCAAGGCCACTTCCCAGGAGAAGGGCGGCAACCTCCTGTACGGTCTTTTTCGAAAAATCGATCGCCGCAGAAAGAAGCTCGAAGACGATCTTCTTAATCTTTCCATCCTGATGCTCTGCTAAGACCCAGATCTCATTTGGCATGATGCACCTCTTTATTAGGTTTCAAGTTTTACGTTTAAAGTTTTAACCTGAAACCACCTAACTTATATGGCTTTCGCTTCCTCTCTCAGAAGCTTAACCAGTGTCTTTACATTCTCAGGGAAGTCTTCCTTGATTATTTTGACAGGTGGTCGCTTTGGAGGAAGAAGATATCTCTGAACCTTTATCTGAGCGGCCTGAGAACCCACATCCGCAGGTTTCAAATTCAGGGAGGCAAGATCCACTTTCTTAATCTGTGCCTTCATCGCCTTCATCACATTCATGACTAAAGGAATTCGGGGCGTGTTCAGACCTTTCTGGCAGGTGAAGAGGGCAGGAAGAGGACAGGTCAGGTTTTCTCTTCCGTTCTCCACTTCCCTGACGACCTTTGCCTCTTTCTTTTGATCGTCCACTTCCAAGCCGATGATAGAATGGATATGAGGAATCCCCAGACATTCGGCAACCGCAGGGCCTACAATACCTGCATCATCGTCCATCGCCTGCCTTCCGGCTAAGATAAGATCAAAGGATTTTTCTTTGAGATAAGCTGAGAGGGTTCGGGCAATGGCAAACGGATCTGAGCCTTCCAGAGCAGGGTCTGTAATCTGGAGGGCCTCGTCGGCTCCCATGGAGATTCCTCTTCTGAGGGCGTCCACACGCCGGTTATCAACGGTCAGAACCGTCACTTTTCCGCCAAACTTCTCCTTCAGTTTCAAACCTGCCTCGATTGCGACCTCATCGAAATAGCTGGTAAAGTACTTATTTTCGATCTCCAGCTCCGTATCCGATTTGACCTTAATCATGGCCTCTGGATCAGGGACCTGTTTAACCAGGACATAGATTTCCATCCTATCCTCCAAACTCCGAAATCCGAATATCGAAATCCGAAACAAATCCCAATGTTCAAATGTCAAATGACAGAAATCAAAATAGGTTTAGGACATTTGAATTTGGAATTTCGAAATTGTTTCGAATTTCGGATTTCGTGCTTCGGATTTCAATCTTTGCAGTATACTCTTCCTAAGTAATCACACAGGACTTCGTGGGTACCGCCTCCATAGAGCAGAAACTTAGCGTCCCTCCAGTATCGCTGAACGGGATATTCGCTACAGAATGCGTTTCCTCCATAGATCCTCATCGCTTCCTCTACCGCATACATGCACATTTCCGTTGCATGATACTTGGCCAGCATACATTCATTGATGCAAGGAATATTGTTCTGGATCATCCACGCACAGCGATAGAGGAAGGTTCGTGAGGCCTCATACCAGGCCCAGTATTTGGCAAATTTTTCCCGAATTAGCTGATATTTACTAATCGGGTTTCCAAAGGCAATCCGGTTGTTGGCATACTGCCTGGCATCTTCCATGGCTTCTTTTGCAATGGCCAATGCATTCATCCCAGTCATCACCCTGACTTCATTGAGGATCTCTCCAGCATACTGAACTCCCTTGCCGATCTCTTCACCTAAGAAATTCTCATCAGGAACAAAGACATTGTCCAAGACAAGCTCTCCGGTCACTGAACAGCGGGATCCCAGTTTATGGAGCCTCTGACCAACCGTAAATCCATCGCGGTCTTCCGTCTTCTTTTCAACCAGGTAGAAGTTGAGACCTTTAAGCCCTAACTTCGGGTCTACCGTTGCCAAGATCGTAGCAAAAGAGGCGATGGGGCCATTCGTCACCCACTGCTTTCGTCCATTGATCCTCCAGCCCCCGTCCACTTTGGTGGCGAGCGTCCTTGTGCCGCCGAGATCAGAGCCAGACTGGTCTTCCGTAAAGCAGATCGTTCCGATCTTTTCCCCTTTGATGGCGGGGACCAGAATCCTCTGTTTGATCTCCTCGTTACCAAAGCGCCCGATGAAATATGTTCCCATCAGAATCTGCATGATGGCTGACATGGCAAACCCGCATGAACCTCTGGCGAGCTCCTCATAGAAGATCATCTGGGTGATCGTATCGGTCTCCATTCCTCCATACTTCTCCTTATGCCTCAAACCGAGATATCCAAGGCTGGCAAATTCTTTCCAGAGATCCCAAGGAAATTCCTCTTTTTCGTCGAGTTCTTTGACACGGGGCATGATCAGACGGTTCACCGCATCGCGCACGGTCTGTCTGAAAAATTCCTGTTCTTCAGTAAAAGAGAAATCAAGAGCCATAGGCTACTCCTTTCGTTGTAGCAGTTTGGAGTCATTAGTTCAGAGTTCGGAGTATTTATTATTCAGGCTCCGAACTCCGAACTTTATTTAGATGATATTTTTCTCTTTCAATTCCTTTAACTGTTCTGGGCTATATCCTAAAAGTCCACCGTAGATCTCCTCATTGTGTTCCCCGAAGCGAGGGGGAAAACTGAGAGTCCGATTGGTTGACTTCAAATAGGGGGTCATGAAGGGAGGGGGTGCTACCGTAACTTCAAGGCCAGTTTTTGGGTCTTTACATCGGATGAGATTCGGTTTCACCAGTGGGTCTTCGACTACTTCTGCAATCGTATTCACTTTGGAAATGGCAATCGTGGCCTTGTTGAAAATGTCGATCAGCTCATTGGTGGTAAATTTTTTAGTGATGGCATTGATGGCCCGATTGAGATTTTCCACATCGGCAATGCGACCAGCATTGCGTTCGTATTCTTTTTTGGCAAGCGATTCGAATCCAGGAATCTTCGTCAGTGTCTCCCATTGTTTATCATTCCCTAAGGCAACATAAGCATAACCATCCTTGGTTTCGTAAACCGAAACCGGAGCAAAGAACTCGTGAGTGTTTCCTCTTCTGCTGACCTTTTTCTTAAATGTAACAGTGTGAGTGATGGCCTGGGTGAGCCAGGAGGTTGTGCTTTCAAACATAGACAGATCGATTCGGCTTCCCTTCCCAGTGACCGCCCGTTTGTAAAGGGCTTTCATCAGGAGGCCATAACCATGCTCGCTTGCACCCATGTCCGGAAGAGGAATTCCCATCACCTGTGGGCTTCCGTCCTTCTCGCCGGTTAGCTCCATTAATCCACCTCTGGCTTGCAGGACGGGATCGTAGGCTGCTTCGTTGCTTTGTGGTCCGAAACCGGTCATTCCCAACCAGATGATATCCTCTTTGATCTGTTTGAGCCTCTCGTACTCGATGCCAAGCTTGGCATAATTTCTCGGCAGTTGATTGGTCGCAAAGATATCAACCTTCAATTGGACGATCAATTTCTTTAAAATTTCTTGTCCTTCTGGAGTTCCTATGTCCAGAGTGATCGCTTTCTTTCCTGCATTAATGGATAGATAATAGGAGAACATCCGGTCCTCTTTAAGAACATCATCTCCAACTCGCCGGTTAGGATCACCATAAATCGGATGTTCCATTCGGATAACATTGGCCCCGTCCTCAGCTAAACGGAGCGTCAGATAGGGAAGGACCGTTGCCTGCTCCAGACTTAAGACCGTGATATTTTTAAAAAGGTTTATCTCTTCCATCCTAAACACCTCCCAAGGGAAAAATTGGATACTGTATACAGAAAATCTTATATCCCCAAACGGCTGGTCTTGTCAAGAATTTTAGGTGAGAACTTTGAAAAACTGCCTTTCGCTCCCTGATTAGAGATTTCTGTTTTTTTCAGAAATCTATGGGTGACAGTTAAGCGAATTAATTGACTTTTCTTAATTTATCGGTGAGTTCGGATAGATTTTCATATTCAATATTCGAACGTCCCTTCAGGTTTTCAGGAAGGGAGATGCCTTTTTTGAAAATAATGACGACCTCTTTTTCAAGGCCAAAGGCGACTCCGAGTTCGAGGAAAACATCACCCGTTCCAGTGTCAGGGAATGGAAAAATCCCTAATTTTGCACGCCGGATCTGTGCAATTCGATTTTCAAGCGATCCTGCGCCCCAAATGGGTTTGAAACCGCTCCCTTCAAAAGCGGATTGGATGGCGTTTCGTATATCGGTGTCGACTATTCCAGAGGAAAGGAAATATTCTCCCTTTAGCGAGACCTCCACTATTTTTGGGGTCGTTTGGATCTTCTTGAAGAGCGTGCGGTCCACATTCAGTTCCTTAAGGGCCGATTGAAGGACGAGCTTGGCACTTTCAAGATCCCGCTTATAGCGGGCTGCGTTGATCTTATCAATCTCGGGAGACGCAAATGCCTTAGTGGTGAGTTCTTTAAATCGGAGAGCCATAAAATTTTGGCAGTAAGTCGATCGGGTACTGAATACTTTCTCCAAAATCGTTCGGGTATCCGCATACCATTGTTTAAAATGCTCGTGATCAGGATGAAGAGTGGTAATCTCTTCCAGACGGTTTAACTGGTCTTTAATCAAATCGATTGGATCCCTCTCTGCCATCTGTCCCGCTCCCTCTCTTCTTAGCTTTCAATGAGAGGATAGCAGTGGACAGGAGAAATGTCAAATTACCATTGAGAAACCCTGATCTCTTGACTTTTGATGGGTTGACTGAATAGAATGATTTTCCAAAGAGATGAACCCACAGAAGCTTGAATCCCTTTTGCGAAATGTGAAGACAGGTAGAATCTCGATTGAAGAAGCCTTGATCCGATTGAAATCGCTTCCTTTCGAAGATCTGGGCCACTCCAGAGTGGACCACCACCGAAGTCTTCGAAAGGGATTCCCAGAAGTGATCTGGGGAGAAGGAAAGACATCCGAGCAGATTCTTTCGATCATGAAGGAATTGAGGAATAAAGGGCAGAACATTCTTCTCACCCGTCTCGAAGAGAAGAAAGCAAAGAAGATTAAGGCGGTTTTTCGAAAAAGCCATTACTATCCCCTTTCGAGAACACTCACCTTTCTCACCCATCCAGTCCGTTTGGTCGGTAAGGGAACCATCCTTGTCATTACCGCCGGTACAACGGACATTCCAGTGGCTGAGGAAGCAGCGGTCACTGCCGAGGTCATGGGCAATCGTGTGGAGGTTCTTTATGATGTGGGCGTGGCAGGGATTCATCGGCTATTTTCACAGAAGAAAAAATTGGATGAGGCGCGGGTTCTCATTGTGGTGGCAGGAATGGAGGGAGCGCTTCCCAGTGTGGTGGGAGGGTTGGTGGATAAACCCGTGATTGCTGTTCCTACGAGTGTTGGATATGGAGCCAGCTTTGGAGGCATAGCTGCTCTACTGGCGATGCTCAACTCCTGTGCCTCAGGAGTGGCGGTGGTTAATATTAACAACGGATTTGGTGCAGGCTACATCGCCAGTCTGATCAACCGGCTTTAAGTCCTAAAACGAATGAAGCGAGTTTGATTGAACTTGGATGGAATGTCGATGGATGAAGCGATGTGGATTAAATATTTAAATGAGGCGATTTCCTTCTTCCTTCTGGTTGGTATTGGCTTTGTTCTTTATCAAGGACTTAAAAGAAATCAAGGCTTCCTTGCCGAGAGGGAGGAGCTACTGAAACGCTACCTCATCTTTCGTGGTGATATTCAGGTTCGTCTGAAGGTTTTTGGAGATGACGAGAGGAACTATCAGGAACTTTTGAGAAATCTATCAGAAAGTTGGAAGAACTTTAAAAAAACCTACGACCAGTATCTTCTTTCTCTATCCCAGAGTACCACGAAGATCAAACGAGGTCTCCAGCTTCTCACCGTTGGCCTACTGATTAACAGTGCCAGGCTTCTCATCGAAGAGTACTTCTATTTTGGCATCCATTCCCGCTTTTTTTATGTGGCCGGCAAAGAACTCTCCAATTATGTTCTGGTCATCCTCAGTTTCTTATTGTTGAGGTCCCAGACCCGCCGGTATCTCTCTCGCAAGGGCGAACCGGTCAAGATGGAAAAGGAGATTCTTTTTTATTCGAATAGTTTATCCGAGATTGGAGAGAAAGAGATGCTTTACGATGAATTTTCTCCTCTGGAGGAGGTGAGGGTAGGAGATGGGAAAAAAGATTAGGATCCTTGTTGACGATCTGAAAGTCGAAGCAGAGTTGAATGAATCGAAAACAGCCCAATTGATCTGGGAAGCTTTGCCCATTGAGGCGAAGGTCAACACCTGGGGTGAAGAGATCTATTTTGGTATTCCCGTTAAAACCGGATTGGAACAGGGAGCGAGAGAAGTGGTCTTCTCCGGTGAATTAGGATACTGGCCAACCGGCCATGCCTTTTGTATCTTTTTTGGTCCAACACCTGCGAGTCGGGGTGACGAGATTCGGGCTGCCAGTGCGGTCAATGTGATTGGAAAGGTTTTAGGGGACTCCAAAGCCTTTCGGAAGGTGAGGGATGGAGTGAAGATCACCCTGGAAAAGGTTTAAGGTTAAAGGTGAAAATTTCAAATGTCAAAATCCAAAGTCCAAATTGATGTTAAATGGCTTAATGTCGAAGCTTTTTAGACAATAGGATTTTGAGCTTAATTTGGTCTTTGTCATTTGGACTTGAATCAACATCGATTATTCCTCTATCCCAAACAAGTGGATTAAGGACTTTTGCCCGTTGGGCTCCGTTTTCACGGATGTTGATTCATTATCCGCAAAAGGATTCGATGGCATTTAGCTTTCCTGTCCAGATTTCTTTCTCGATCGTTCCACTTTGGCATTTTTAATCAAGATCTCCCGAAATCTCCGTTTCAATTCCATATCGTTGATGTTCTCGATGAGTTGTTCAATCCGATCCATTGTCTTCCGATCAAGCCTTTCTTCTCTTTCCAACTTCCGCACCTTAGGAGTGTTGGTCTGAGGGATTTTCCCTACTTTGAATCGAATGTCCTCGATCAGAGGCTCTCCCAGAAAACCATTGATCTTTTCCAGAAGGGTGGGTTTAAGAAATTGGAGTTGTTGCATCCAGGTCGAATGGGAGACATCCATAAAGAGGATGCGATTCCGTATGGTACGGGGTTGCGTCTGTTGGGCGATCGCTTCGCCCACAATCTCTTTCCAGGCAGAGAAGATGGAGTAGGTCCTTATGGGGACATCGAGCTCCAAACCCTTAAAGGTCTGCTCTAAAATTGAACGGATGGACTGGGGTTTCTTCATGGTCAAGTGAGGCATAGAGCAGAGCGCATAGAGCATAGCATTAAATTTTTTTCGCCTTGCGCATTGCGCTATGTGCCCTGCGAGATCTTAGACAGATTCAATCTCGGAAAGAGAGGTGTGGGTTTAACCACTTTTTTACCAGGCTTGAGCCCCCCCCACTTTCCGTCTTTCTCAAGACGCTTTTCCCAGAGATTACCTTCCATGCCAAGTTGAAACCACATCCTTTCTGATGAGGAAGGCATAAAAGGAGCAAGGAGGAGGGCGATGATGCGGAGAGATTCAAGCGTCTGATAGAGGACAGTAGCTAAGCGACCACGATCCTTCTCCTCTTTAGCCAGAGACCAGGGAGCGGTTTCATCCACATACTTATTCGAGGCGCTGATGATCTCCCAGATCAATGCCAGTGCTTTATTAAAAGAGAGATCATTCATCTGCTCGGGAATTTGAGTGAGGACTTTTGCGGAGACTTCTTGAAGTCGGAAATCAATCTCTTTCAGGACGGATGGTGCTGGAATAATGCCTTCGAAATACCGGATCACCATGCTGAGTGCCCGGCTGAAGAGATTGCCCAGATCATTTGCTAAATCGCTGTTGATCCGTTGGACCATGGCGGAGTGGGAGAAGTCTCCATCTAATCCGAAAGGAACCTCCCGCATGAGAAAATATCGGACCGCATCCACGCCATAGGTATCAATCAAACGATTCGGTTCCACCACATTCTGTAAAGATTTGGACATCTTCTTGCCTTCCACCGTCCACCATCCATGGGCAAAGACCATCTTCGGAGGGGAAAGGCCAATGCCTTGGAGCATGGTGGGCCAGTATACGGTGTGGGTCGTGAGGATGTCCTTGCCAATGAGGTGGATGGCCTGGGGCCAGTAGTCGGAAAAGGAGTTTTCTCCCGAACCATAGCCGATCCCGCTCACGTAGTTGATCAGGGCATCGAACCAGACATAGGTTACATAGTCTGTATCAAAGGGGATTTCGATTCCCCATTTCAGTCGCTTTTTTGGCCTTGAGATGCAAAGATCTTCAAGGGAGCCTTGTAGAAAGCCGAGGATCTCATTTCTTCGCGACGGGGGCAGGATGAAACGTTCATTTTTTTCGATATGTTCGATAAGCCAGGATTGATATTTGCTCATCCGGAAGAAGTAATTCTTCTCAGAAATTTCGCTGACTTCCCGGAAGCAGTCCGGACATTTTCCTTCGGTGAGGTCTTTTTCGGTCCAGAATCGTTCACAGGGAACACAGTACCATCCATCGTAATTCGCCTGATAGATCTCACCGCGATCGTAAAGATCCTGAAGGATCTGCTGGACTACTTTTTTATGTCGGGGCTCAGTGGTACGAATGAAATCGTTGTTGGAGATGTTGAGCCTCTGCCAGAGAGACTGGAACCTTTTGACCATCTCGTCGCAATGCGATTTTGGATCGACTCCCCGTTCCTGCGCGGCCTTTTCCACTTTCTGGCCATGCTCATCCGTGCCAGTGAGAAAGAAGGCCTGATAACCCTCAAGTCGCTTGAATCGGGTGAGGATGTCAGCTGCTACGGTTGTATAGGCGTGTCCGATGTGAGGAACATCATTGACATAGTAGATCGGTGTGGTGATATAGAAAGTTCCCTTAGATTTCGGATGCATGGATCGAGATCTCCCCTCCTTCTTCTAATTGAATGGTAACCGTCTGGTTCAGTACGTTTTGGCGAATCACTTTTCCTTTGCCGGAGCGGGTGACGATGTGTTTCCCCACTCTGGGGAGATCCCTTTTCAGTTCCATATAGGTCGGATACTCATAGGCCAAGCAGCACATGAGACGACCGCAGATACCTGAGATCTTTGCCGGATTGAGAGCGAGATTCTGCTCTTTAGCCATTTTGACAGAGACCAGCTCAAATTTGTTCATAAATCTGGCACAGCAGAGCTCCCTTCCGCAACTCCCTAAGCCACAGAGCATCTTGGCTTCATCTCGAACGCCGATCTGTCTCATCTCGATCCGCATTCGAAACTGAGCGGCCAGGTCCTTAACCAGTTCTCGGAAATCAACTCGCTTTTCAGCCGTAAAGTAGAAGAGGATCTTGGAGCGGTCCAGAAGAATCTCAGTCCTGACCAGTTTCATCTGGAGGTTCTTCTCTTTCACCTTTTCGAGGCAGAATTGAAAGGCTTCTTTTTCTAATTGACTGTTTTTCTCGAATTGTTCCAGATCTTCCGGGGTTGCTTGTCGGATCACTTTTTTAGGGGATTTGATAATGAACCTTTTCTCCTTTTCCTTTGGTGCAGAGAGGACCTTTCCCAGCACCAATCCCTTATCGGATTCGACAATGACCGGCTCCCCAGGGTTCAGTGAGAGTTCACCGGCATCAAACTCTTCCACTTTATTATTGGCCATTCTAACAGATACGATTCGAATCATCTTCTCTGTCCTTTATCTCTATCCTTCAGCCCAGGAGAGCATCATCGCCTCCAGGGAGAGTCTTGGGTTGGCATTGCTTCGAATCGCCTGAGAGGTTTGGTGGAGGATCTCCATTCGTTTTAGAAGAGAAGAGAGATTCCATCGCTCGGCTACCTCTTTGATCTCTTCGATCAGGTCAGAATGGATCATTCCGAAGCCTTTATCGGATGTCTTCAATACGATGAGGTCCCTTAAAAGGGTTTTTGCCATCTCAAGGATCAGATGAAGACTCTCTCTCTCGGAGGGTTGGGTAGGGAGAGATTCAATCCAAGCCTCTTTCTCTTCGATGGAGAGCGATTTCGATCCCACCCATGACTTAAGAAGTTTTCTTCTCTCGATATTAGCGATCTCTTCTTTAATTTCCAATGCCTTGCCTGGACTTCCTTCGGAAAGCGAAGCCAGGAGATGGGCTTCACTCTCTTCGAGACGTTTCTCCTTTATCAACCAGTCAGAGACCAGGTAGGAGGGAAGTGGATTGAAGCGAATTGACTGGCATCGGGAGAGGATCGTAGGCAGAATCCGCTTAGGACTATTTGCCAGGAGGATGATAACGGTATGGCGTGGAGGTTCTTCCAGAGTCTTAAGAAGCACATTGGACATATGGGGCATCATCCGGTCGGCTGCCGTCAGGACGACAATCCTCCTTCTTCCCTCATAAGGTCGGTATGCGAGTGTTCTTTGCATCTCTCTTACCTGATCTATCTTGAGGGTCTGACCTTCTGGTTCGATGAGCGAGACATCGGGATGGAGACGATGGTCGATCTTTTTACAGGAGATACAGCGATCACAACCATCGATCTGATGTTCTCCTTCGAGGCAGTTGAGGGCTTTGGCAAACTGAAGGGCAACACGGCTCTTTCCGATTCCCTCGCTACCCAGAAAGAGGTAGCTGTTTACCACCTTCTCATTTTGGATCGCCCTCTGAAGCAGACGAATGGGTCTCTGATGACCTAAAATATCTTTAAAGGACATGGTATTATAGTCACCTGGCCTGTTACTTTTTTAGTCGTATAGTCGAAAATTAGAAATCGATAAGACTATAGGACTAAACGACTATGGGACTGATGACTCCGAGTTAATAATTCATCGACGGTTCGACGAATCCGCTCAAATACCCTCTCTTCGCCAACCCGAGTGTCGATCAACTTGACCCGCTTCGGCTCTTTTTTAGCAATGGTGAGGTAGCCCTTTCTCACCCTGTGATGAAACTGAATCTTTTCCTTCTCGAAACGGCCTTCCTTCTCATTTTTCGATATTTGATTCCTTTGGAGGGCCCTCTTTAGTCCCAGATCGGAAGGGCAATCGAGCAGGAAGGTGAGATCAGGCTTTATCCCTCGAGAGGCAAGGCGGTTCAGTTTCCTAATTAGGTTTTGGTCAAGCTTTCGACCGTAACCCTGATAGGCGAGCGTGGCGTCACTGAAGCGGTCGCAAAGGACGACCACACCCCGTTTCAGAAGGGGGGTAATCACCTCGTGGATATGCTGCGCCCTTGCGGCCTCATAAAGAAAGAGTTCACTCAGAGGGATTAGATCCCGATGGTCCGGATCGAGAAGAATCTTTCGGATCTTCTCGCTGATCGGAGTCCCTCCAGGCTCGCGTGTCACTTTGCAAAGGAATCCCTTTCGGGTCAGGTATCTTTTCAGACGTTGGATCTGAGTGGTCTTTCCGCTTCCTTCCACTCCCTCAAACGTGATAAAGAGAGACAAGGTCGCTCCTTTTGGTATCAAATAAATATTTGAAATCTAAGCCAAAATATAAGTCAGACCACACTCTATTGTCAAGGTTTTTGAAGGAGGGGAGGTATATACATAATGAGAATTTGTACTTTTACTTGATTATTGGATGGGAGGCATAATATAAATTGATCAATTCTTGATGGAGGGTTAGTCACCCACAAAGGATAAAATGCTTTAGTGGGTTGGGCTGAGGTTACGGCAACGAAGCCCGTTTCGTCATTCGGTAACGGTTACGTTTAAAAGAATTAAATACGAAAGACGCGGCCTTTTATATACGATACGGGCATCGTTACCGTCACCGTTAAACACAACCGTTATTTTCTGAACATCCTAAAAATTTCATTACCACAGGAGGGCCATATGGAACAGAAGATTGTAGACGGATTCAGGTTTCTTCCGCCTGGGCTTAAGGCATGGGTGAAGACATTTATTCCGGACGAGGCGTATAAGGGAACCATTCCTTGGATACCGATGAAAAAACCTTTGAGTCAAGCGACTCTTGCTCTTGTGACGAGCGCAGGCATCAGCCTAAAAACGGATCCTCCTTTTGATATGGAGAAGGAGAAGAGAGAGCCACTCTGGGGCGATCGGTCCTATAGGAAGATTCCCCGGGGAACCACCGAGAAGGAGATCGATTGCAATCATCTCCATATCAACACCAACCTTGTTAAACAAGATATCAATGTGATCCTTCCCTTGACCAGGATGGCCGAGTTTGAAGAGGAGAAGATCATCGGTCGTCTTGCTCCAACTGCATACTCCTTCTATGGATTTCAGTGGCAGAATACCGACTTTCTGAAGGAGGCCATTGAGCCGATTTCAAAACATATGAGAGCCGAAGAAGTGGACGCAGTTTTGCTCACACCTGCCTGACCTTTCTGCTGTCAGTCCGTTGGACTGGCTGCAAGGAAGTTAGAAGAGGCAGGATTCTCGACACTGCTTCTCAGTCCCACCTGGGAGTTTACACGGGCTGAAGGTATTCCTCGAATCGCTGCGATTGAATATCCTTATGGAAGGCCAGTGGGACAGATTGGAGACAGGGAAGGGCAGAGAAAGGTTCTTCTTGAGGCCCTTTCGGTCTTTGAAAAGGCCAAAAGACCAGGTGAAGTCATTCATCTTCCTTTCACCTGGCCCGAAGACCCGAAGAAGACCGATTGGCAACCACCCGAGATGTCACCTCTGATCAAGTTCTATCTGGAGGATATTAAGAAGGCCCGCCAAGCCCAGGGTTGAAAAGGATTGAGCCTCTCTTTATCTTTTTAGGGTCGTCTATTTTCGAGTGGATTATACACCGTATTTGCGGTTTTTATTTCCATAAGGCTACAACTTCCCCCTACATGCGATTCCACCTCATTATAGACATCAACGGCCTATCTCAATTTTTAGGCCTCTCTTTTTATTCTTTTTGATTAGTCACACCCTAAAAAAGATTCCTTCATAAAGCGGACATCGTCAACAAAGTCCATAAATCTCCG
>CAKZKY010000127.1 GCA_937124575.1 uncultured Pseudomonadota bacterium
CCCTGGGGAAAGAGCTTGAAAAAAGGATGCTTGCTGCGGGTTACCACAATCTCGGATTCTTCGACAATGGCTTCCGCCATGTTACGAATAATAGGAAGCCAATCAACACGGTGGAAGATTTGAAAGGCCTGAAGATTCGAACCCTTCCGACCCCCGTCCATATTGCCTTTTTTAGGGCACTTGGAGCTTCCCCCACCCCGATGGACTGGACGGAGCTTTTTGAAGCTCTCCGGACCGGAGTGGTTGATGCGCAGGAGAATCCGCCCGCCATGGTTTATACGGCTAAATTTCAGGAAGTACAGAAGTTCTATTCTCTTACAGCACATGTGAATGAAGTGGGCGCCTTTGTGATGAGCAAGGGTTTTTATGAAAAACTGCCTCGAGATCTGCAGATGGCCGTTGATGTAGCGGCCCATAAGACTGCAGCATGGCAAAGGGTGGAGAACGAGAAAGACAACCAGAAGTTCCTCAAGGAACTGGAAAAGGCGGGGATGAAGATCAACAAAATCCCGGAGCCTGAATTGGAAAGATTCCGAAAGATTGCTCTTCAAGTGTATCCGGAGGCAGTCAAGGACTTCGGAAAAGACGGAAAGATTTTAACGGATCTCTTCATTGCAGCCAACAAGTGATTCCAAAGGGATGGAATTTTTCCCGGGGTCTGTCTTGTGAAGTTTAAGGAACCTGGATCCTCAGGGGAGTTTTCCTACAGGAGACTTCGATGTTCTTTCAAGTTCTTACTAAAATCATCCAGGGGATGGTGTTGGTTTCCGGCTCAACGATGACGGCACTTGTCATCATCGAAGTCTTTCTCCGGTATCTCTTTGGGAAATCCCTTTATGTCACGGAGGAACTGTCAAGGTATTTGATGGTTTGGGTGGTTTTTCTCGGGTCGAGCTTAGCTCTCCGGGAAGAAGCTCATATCAGGATCGGATTATTGGTAAACAAATTTGGAGGGAGGGTTCGCCTCTGTCTTCATCTATTTGCGCACCTTCTCCTCCTCCTTTTCCTTGTTGTCCTTGTGATACAAGGTATTGTGGTACTTCCGTTCCAAAAATACCAGACCGCTCCTTCAATTGGGGTCTCTTTTTTCTGGTTCTACCTGGCCATCCCCGTAGGAGGAATACTGATGATTCTTTACCTAATGCCCCCCCTTGGCCAATCCCTAAAAGAAATGTTTTCCAAGGGTGACAATAAACCCCATTAACAGGAATCTTCCTCACATCGAGAAAGATTCCAACCATTTAAAAAGAAAACGCAGCCCTTATCTGTTTGAGATTTCTATATCGAATCCGAAATTTTAACGACTCACAATGACCGGTGATAGGGAGACAAGATGGTAATTCTATTGATCGTTTTTGTCATCACGGTGATGCTGGGTATTCCTGTCGCCTTCTGCCTCGGATTAGCCGCCCTGATCTTTCTTCTCATCACCCAGGAATACTCTCTCATGACCATACCCACGCTCATGTTTGCAGGCATCGATTCCTTTCCGCTCATGGCCATCCCTTTTTTTGTCATGGTTGGATTTCTTGCAGAGAGCGCAGGGGTTTTGCCGAGATTGGTCGAGTTTGCCAAGAGCATCGTGGGCCGTCTTCCTGGCGGTCTGGCGCAAGTTAACATCATTGCCAGTATGTTTTTTGCCGGAGTGACCGGTGTGGCGGTTGCTGATACGGCGGCAATCGGATCATTGCTCATTCCTCCCATGATCAAAGAGGGATACCCCAAGGGTTTCACGGGGGTAGTCACATCGGCGTCAAGCGTTATGGGCCCCATCATTCCTCCAAGCGTCGCCATGATCATATACGCCTATGTTGGCGGAGGAGATGTCTCGATCATCACCTTATTCCTCGCGGGGGCCACCCCAGGGATTCTTATTGGATTGGGAATGATGGGGATTGTTCATGTCATCTCACTCAGGCAGCATTACCCCATCAGCGAAAAGAGATACAATCTTATGGAAATCCTTGCCAAGATGAAATCGGCCACCCTGGGTCTGATCATTCCATTCATCATCCTGGGAGGCATCCTCGGTGGAATCTTTACACCGACAGAAGCAGGGGCTGTTGCCGTTGCCTACATCTTATTTGTAGGGATTCTTGTCACAAGAACTCTTACCCTGCGGGTAATTATGAAATGTCTGCTTCGATGCTTTATCACAAGCTCGGCCATCTTCATGCTTTTGGCCACATCCAGAATTGTCGCCTGGATATTAGTCTCTCACCAGATCCCCGCGAAGGCGGGGAATCTGCTCATGTCGATCACGGCAGACCCCATGCTCTTTTTGGTAATCACCCTTACCTTCCTGTTGGCGATAGGATTTTTCATAGAGGCTGTTGCGACCATGATCATGCTGGTCCCGGTCCTTGCTCCCATCGCTGCCACCTATGGAATCGATCCCCATCATTTCGGGTTGCTCTTCGTAATGACTGTCCAGATCGCACTGATTACTCCTCCCGTTGCCCTTGGATTGTTCATCGTATGCCGTCTGGCAGATTGCAACATCGAAGAATTTTTTAAGGACATATGGCCTTTCTTGTTTTGGATATTTGCCGTGATTTTATTGGTGGCCTTTTTTCCAGAGATTGCGTTGTGGCTTCCCAGGCTTCTTGGTCATTAACCCGAAGGGAACCAGGCCCCGGATGAAAAAGGAAAATCACGAGAGAAAGGATGATTAAAGAAACGTCGGTTTGTTGCATCATAAAAGAAAGGAGGAAGTGGCTATGATTCAAAGGACTCTCGAAGCTTACGGCGTTCCCTACGGATACCGGGCAAAAGTGGGGCTGATCGTGGTGGGGCCGAATCTCAATCCTACGCCAGAAATATGCCGGATGTTACCTCCCTATGTTCAGGTCCGGGAGACAAGGATCCACATGGACCCTGTGGTCAATGTTGAGGAGTGTTCCAAGCTCAGTGCTCGGCTACCTGAGCCTGCAGGGCTTTTAACGGAAGGCATGTCCTCACCCCTCCTGGGGAACAGGAGTGCCATCGCCTTTGCCTGTACAGCAGGAAGCCTCGTTGGAGGGCCCGGCTGGGATAAGAAAGAGATTGAATCGATGGAATCGAACAGCAAAGGCATTCCCTGCACAACGACGGCGACGGCCGTGGAAGAAGCCATGCGGTTCCTGGGCTTTAAGAAGATTGTGATCGCAGGCCCCTATATCGAAGAGGTGAATAAGAAATTCAAGGAATTCTATGAGGCCTCCGGGTTCAAGGTGTTGAATGTGGCCGGTTTGGGAATCGAAGACCTCTATGAAATCGGGGCCACCAAACCTTCGCAAGCTTACCAGATTGCCATGGATGCTTTTGCTCCAGAGGCGGACGGCATTTTCATCTCTTGCACCAATTTCCGTTGCAGTGATGTGATTGAAGAGATAGAGAGGGACACCGGAAAGCCTGTGGTGACGGCCAACCAGGCGACGGCATGGCATCTGATGAAACTTCTTAAGATCAATGACCCCATCGAGGGATACGGACAGTTACTGCGAAAGGTCCCAAGGGTTTGATTTTTTATTGGGCGCGAATATAGCTCGGAAGTGCGGGGCCAGAAACAAATCCAAGCGGTTGAAGGGAACATTTTGGATTTTTCCCAAAAGGAGATGGAGTTGAAAACTCTCGGCTTTATCCACACCGCTCTGGTCATGGTAGATGTTATAAAGAAAGAATTAGGCACCTTGCCGTTTGAGGTCAACCCCTTTCACATAGTGGATGAAAGCCTTCTTATCGAGTTGATGAAGACGGGTGAACTAAACCCGAAGATTGTTAGGCGATTATGTCAACATGTCGTAGCTGCCGAAGAGTCAGGTGCTGAAATCATCACGGTCACCTGTTCAAGCATCTCTCCCTCCGTAGATATAGCTAAGAGATTGGTGAGCTGTACCGTATTGAAGATTGACGAACCGATGGCAGAGGTTGCTGTAGACAGAGGAAAAAAAATCGGGATTTTGGCCTCTGTCGCTACCACCTTAGGTCCCACTTCAGCTTTGCTAAGGCAAAAGGCAAAGGAAGCGGGGAAGGAAATTTCTTTCTCGACCGCCCTCTGTCAAGAGGCTTTCCAGGCTATTCTTCAGGGGGATATTGAACGCCATGACCGAATGGTAACGGAAAAGGGAATGGAACTGTCTCGTGTGGTCGATCTCATCGTTCTTGCTCAGGGTTCCATGGCCCGTCTGGCATTGCCTTTGAGTCAAAAAATAAGCATTCCAGTCTTATCAAGCCCTCCACTTTTTTTCGGAATGCTGAGATCAATGTTACGGCCATCGGAAAGACAATAAATGAGGCCTTTTAAAATTCTGCTCTATGAGGACATGGATGAAGCAGGAAAAACCCTTCTCAGGGAGAAAGCGGAGACCCTTTTTGCCAAATCCCTGGAAGAGAATTCGCTGATCGAAGAGATAAGGGAAGTGGATGGCCTCATCGTCCGGGCGAATGGAAAAGTGACCAGGAGGATGATGGAATCTGCTCCGCGACTTAGAGTGATCGGGAGACATGGCGTGGGGGTGGAAAGCATTGACATGGAGGCAGCCACCGAGAAGGGAATTTGGGTGGTTAACACTCCAGATGCCAATGACATCTCCGTGGCCGAGCACTTCTTCGGTTTAGCCCTCATGCTTTCTAAAAAGCTGAAGAACGCTGACATCGCCCTTCGGAAAGGACGATGGGAAGCCCGATATAAATATATCGGAAATGAACTTCATTGGAAAACCCTCGGGATCCTCGGTTTCGGCCGAATTGGAAAGGCGGTCGGGCGCATCGGCTATCACGGGTTCGAAATGAAGATCCTCTATTATGATGCCCTTCGATATGAGGAGATGGAGAAAGAAATCGGGGCCAAGAAGGTGGGTTTGGAAGAGCTTTTGGCCAGGTCGGACTATGTCTCGCTCAACCTTCCCATGGTGGCGACAACGAAGGGCCTCCTGAAGGAGAGAGAATTTGGTTTGATGAAGCCCGGGGCTTACATCATCAATCTTGCCCGCGGCCCCATCTGGGATGAGAACGCTCTTTACAAGGCTTTAAAAGAAGGGAAAATCGCAGGAGCGGGGTCGGATGTTTTTGAGGTGGAGCCTACTACGAATGACCATCCCCTGTTCCGAATGGAGAACTTCGTCGGAACACCTCATATGGCCGCCCATACACAAGAGGCCCTGAAGAGGATGAGCCTGGTGGTAGAGGATGTGATCCGAGTGTTTGAAGGGAAAGTCCCTCTTCACCCTGTAAATCATCCGCTACTCCAAGGATGAAAGGAGAGAGAAGTTGGCTATTTTGAGAATATATGACGAACTGTGTAAAGGTACTGAGGAATGCGGGATCTGCCTCTATGTTTGCCAGGAGGAGGTCTTTAAGCCTTCCGAGACATTAAATCAGAAGGGCTACAGGCCGCCTGTCGTCGTCAACGAGGACCAGTGCACCCAGTGTGAGAGCTGCATGATCTTCTGCCCTGATCTGGCGATTGTGGTTTCAGAAAAAAAACGGAAAAAAGGGGGCAAGTAGATGAGTGGGAAGAGAGTCAACACCGGAAGATATTTCATGATGGGCAATGTGGCCTGTGCCGAAGGAGCCCTTGCCGCAGGGTGTGAATTTGCAGCAGGCTACCCGATCACCCCAGCCACAGAGATTATAAACCATCTGGCTGAGAAACTTCCTCAGGTGGGAGGGGCCTTTTTCCAGATGGAAGACGAGATCAGCTCGATCGCTGCCGTCATCGGGGCCTCCTGGGCCGGGAAGAAGGCCATGACGGTCACTTCAGGCCCCGGTATCAGCCTGATGCTGGAGAATATCGGGTTTGCGATAGGGGTGGAGACACCCTGTGTGATCGTCAACGTTCAGAGAGGGGCTCCTACGACCGGGATGCCCACCATCGGGATTCAGGGCGACATGGTGCAGGCGAAGCATGGATCTCACGGAGATTATGAAATCATTGCCTTGAGCCCTTCTTCTCCTCAAGAGATGTTCGAACACACGGTGATCGCTTTTAATTATTCGGAGAAATATCGAACGCCGGTCTTCCTTCTCTCGGATGCCTTTGTCGGGCACATGCGGGAAGAAGTGGTGATTCCCGAAGCAGGAAAGATCGAGACGGTTTACCGAAAAATTCCCGAATTGGGGACAGACCCTCTGAAACTCAAGGGGTTCCTGGACGAGGATGTGGCCCCAATGCCCATTTTCGGGAAGGGGTTTAAGACCCATGTCACCAGTTCCTGCCATGACGAGTATGGAAAACGAAATCTGATCGATATCTCTGCCCTGGATAAATTCATTCGGAGGTTGAGCAATAAAATCCTGAAACACAAAGAGGAGATCACGCTGGTGGAGAAGGATTATGAAGGCGCTGAGATTGTTCTGGTGTCTTATGGAGGAGTAGCCCGTGCTGCTGCAGAGGCTGTATCGCAGGCAAGAAAAAAGGGAATTGCAGCAGGGGCCCTTCGATTGATTACGGTCTGGCCTTTCCCAGGAGATGAGATTGCAAAGATGGCGAGAAAGACCAAGCATGTCATTGTTTTGGAAAACAATCTGGGTCAGGTTTATCCATATATCAAGGCTGAAGCAGCCCATTTTTCGGAAGTTTCCTTTCTCCCTCCAAAGTTGGTGGGCGAGATTCATGATCCGGAGGATATATTAAAAAAGATTGAGGAGGTTTCCAAATGAGCGAACTTGTTCACCCGTATCATCAGTTTATTCGTCCCACCGTGACCCACTCGTCATTCTGCCCGGGATGTGGTAACGGGACGATTGCCCAGAGTATTTTGCGGGCCATTGACGGACTAGGCATGGACATGGGTGATTTTGTTTTTGTCTCAGGGATCGGTTGTGCGGCATGGATTCCAAGCCCCCTGTTCAATGCCGATGTGCTTCATACCACCCACGGGAGACCGATTGCCTTTGCCTTTGGAATCAAGATGGGGTTGCCCGCCAAGAAGGTGATGGTGGTGAGCGGAGACGGAGACCTCGTGGCCATCGGCGGGAACCACCTGATCCAGAATGCCCGAAGAAACATCGAGATGGTCGTAATCTGCTCCAACAACGGCATTTACGGAATGACCGGAGGTCAGGCTGCCCCAACCACGCCCATGGGGGTGAAGACGACCACGACCCCTTACGGCACGTTTGAGAATTTTTTCGAAGATATCTCTGGACTGGTTATTGCTGCCGGAGCCTCCTTCGTCGCTCGTTGGACCACAGCCCATCCAAGACAGCTTACTGCCTCGATCAAAAAAGCGATTCAGAAAAAGGGATTTGCTTTCATCGAGGTCTTATCCCAGTGCCCGGTTCAGTTCGGAAGGAAGATGGGGACAGGCAACGCGGTTCAGATGCTTGAAGATTATAAGAAACGATCGATTTCCATCAAGGAGGCCAAGAAGCTT
>CAKZKY010000128.1 GCA_937124575.1 uncultured Pseudomonadota bacterium
ATCGAGGAAAAGATTGGTTTCCTGCTCCGAGCGAAAGGCAGTTTTTCGGAGCTCTCACAAAAAATTCTTGACTTTTAAAATTGAAGTGGTTTATGATGGGCCTCAATTGAAGGAGGCCAAAATAAGATTTCAAAAGAAAGGAGGAGGTGATCTAAATGACGAAGGCGGAATTGGTGGCCGCAATGGGAAAGGAAGCCAAAATTTCCAAAGCATCGGCTGAAAAGGCCCTGAATGCCTTTACAGCCACTGTGACCAAAGCTCTTAAAAAAGGCGGTCGGTTGGCACTTCCTGGATTCATGACTTTTTCAGTGGCTAAGAGAAAGGCGAGAATTGGGAGAGATCCACGGACAGGAAATGAGCTTAAAATTCCTGCCAAGAAGGTAGTTAAATTCAAGGCGGGAAGCGCTCTTAAGAGTGCGGTCAAGTAATTTTAAGAGGATTCTTCTTAAAAGTAGAAGAGGGGAGAGAGATCTCCCCTTTTTTATTGGCCATAGGAGATGTAAACCTCGGTGGAGATGTCGCTTTGCGCCGTGCGAACAGAGGGGATTTCTAATGGGATGAAAGGAGCTTTTGGAAGAGGGTTTTAAACAGGTTTTAAACAGACGATGCGTTTCGAGAGATGGGACAGCTGAAGAATGGTAGGATTATTTTAGAATGTAATAAGGGATTAACCTATTGAAATAATAGGTTTTTTATAATCTCGATAATCTTTTGTCATCCGCTTTAAAAAGAGATAGATGACCTATAAGAGGAGAATCGCTTTTTTCCACAGGATTTATACATTTTTGAGGTATTCCTTTCTAACTCTCAATTTTACTGCTTTTCAGGGCTTTGTATCCTCTGATCCTATGATCATTATTGAGTTTGGAAAACCCTCTCCTTAGGAGATTAAGGCAGAATCGAAAAGAGAGCTAATCAGAGGTGGCCATTGTAGGAGTTTTCTAAGACAGAAAGAGTTATCAACCTTTTCTCTGCATCGAGAGCGATTTTGAAAGATGGGAAGAGATCTTGCTTCGTTTTATCGCGGGTTTGAACCTCATTACCAATGGTCGAGCTGAAATCATATTGAAACAGGAAGGGGTTTCTGTTATTGTTCAGAAAAATTTGGTAGTCTGGAGAACAGATGAAACATGTCGTCCTTGGTACAGCAGGACACATTGACCATGGAAAGACCTCTCTGGTGAAGGCTTTGACCGGTGTGGATACGGATCGCCTGAAGGAAGAGAAGGAGAGGGGAATCACGATTGAATTGGGTTTTACCTTTTTGGATCTTCCAAGCGGCATTCGACTCGGTATTGTTGATGTGCCAGGTCATGAAAGATTTGTGAAACATATGGTGGCCGGAGCATGGGGGATCGACTTGGTTGCACTTGTCATCGCCGCCGATGAAGGGGTGATGCCACAGACGAAGGAACATCTCGATATCTGCTCTCTTTTAAAGGTGAAGAAGGGTTTAATCATCCTCACCAAGATCGATCTGGTCGATCAGGAGTTCTTGGATCTGGTTCAAGAAGAAGTTCGGGATGCGGTTAAGGATACTTTTTTGAAGGGATCGCCCATTCTCACTGTATCTGCCAATACCGGCCAGGGCATCCCGCAATTGATTTCAGTGCTTGACCAGCTTGCCAATGAGGTTGAAGAGCGATCATCTGATGGTCTATTCCGACTGCCCATCGATCGGGTCTTTATCATGAGAGGGTTTGGCACGGTGGTTACAGGAACGGTCGTCTCTGGTAGCATTGGCCTTGGAGAGACCCTGGAGGTCCTTCCACCTTCCCTTCAGGGCAAGGCCCGTAATATTCAGGTCTATAATCGGTCTGTCGAGTCAGCTAAAGCTGGACAACGAACAGCCATTAACATCCAAGGGATTGAAGCTTCTAATATTAACAGGGGAGATGTCTTGGTCCGTCCACAGACTCTAACCCCAACAAGAGTGATTGATGTTTATTTAGAATATTTGCCGAGTGCGCAAAGGCCTCTCAGAAATAGGACAACCCACAGGTTCCATATTGGCACCAATCTGGCTACGGCTTCGATCTACCTCCTCGATCAAGAGGAGCTGGCTCCTGGTGATGGTGGTTTTGCTCAGATGAGATTAGACCGTCCTATCGTAGCACTGCCTCAGGATCGTTTTGTGATACGAGGTTCGTCGATCATTCAGACCTGTGGAGGGGGAGTGATTTTGGATACTCACCCTGGCAAGCATAAACGTTTTTCGAAGAAAGAGATCTCTGATTTAATCACTCTCAGAGATGGAAGCGGAGAAGAAGCGATTCGTCAGCACATCCTCTATGCTGGCGTAGGGGGGGTAAGTCTGACCGATCTCGTTCAACGTGTTGCGATGTCTCCCCATGAGATTGAAGCCATTCTTCTACGCATGGTTGAGAGAAGGGAACTCATCCTCATCGAGCCAGAGAGGTTGAAGGTCGTTGATTGGTCTCAATATCAAGAACTGATGGGAATGACTCTGATGCAATTGAGAGAGTTCCATGGGCGATTTCCAATGAAGTCAGGCCTGTCAAAGGAGGAGTTGAGGACAAAACTTCCAGAGGAGGTGGATATTAAACTCTTTCAGATACTGATTGGGGAATTGATTCAGACAGAAAAGATCGTTTTGGAGAGAGACAAATTGAGGCTGGCAGAGCATCGAGTCTCCTCCTCTGATGGAAAGGGTCTTGTCAAGAAGGTGGAGGAGGCCATTCTGAAAGGAGGGCTTCAGCCCCCCTCCCCAAAAGATTTAGCAGATGAATGGTCAGAAGAAGAAGAAGGGGTACAGGCTGTCTTCGAGCATCTCGCACATGAAGGGACCTTGATCAAGATCAAGAGTGGAATCTATTTCCATCGCATCCCTTTCGAGCAGGTGAAGGAGAACTTGATTCAGTATTTGAGGAGGAATGGAGAGATTACAACCCCCCAATTTAAGGAGATGACAGGCATTTCAAGAAAATATGCCATTCCGCTCATTGAGTATTTTGACCAGATCAAATTAACCCTACGATTAGGGGATAGGCGGGTTTTAAGAACCGGCAAAGAGGGGTGAAAGGGGTTTGCAATGAAGGTGAAGAAGAAGATTACTAAGAAGAAATTAAAACAGCCTGACGAATTTGTCAGTTTTACAGAGCAGGCGTATCGTTTTATCAACCAGCATTTGAAGAGGATTGGTATCGCTACCCTTCTTATCGTCCTCTTTGTCTTATCCTTCTTCCTTTTCCGAATGTGGGAGCAGAAGAAGGAGAATGAGGCCAGTCAAAAATTTCTTTTGGCCCTTGAATCCTATCAGATGGTCAGCTCTCCTTATCGAGAGGGTTCGCCTGTTGAGTATAAAAAGGCATTGGAGGGATTCGAGGAATTGATTGAAGGCTATTCGCGAACTTCTTCAGGGAAGGTCTCACTTCTTTATAAGGGATCGATTCATCTACGCGGGGGCGAATTTGATGAAGCGATCAAAGCCTATGAAGCTTACCTTGATAAGGCTGGTAGAGAGAAGTTGTTCCGTCTCTTTGCCTTTGAGGGGTTAGGGTATGCCTATCAGGGGAAGAAGGATTATGAAAAGGCGCTAAAAGCCTTTCAAGAGATTATACGGTTGGGTGAGAGCTATCATTGGGCAGGTGCTCATCTCAATGTAGCAAGATGTTACGAAAAGATGGGAAAGAATGAAGAAGCGCTTGAGAATTACAAAACCTTCTTAAAAATCTCGCAAAATTCGATTTCGAATCACTCTATTTTAAGAAAGGTTTCCCTCCTTGAGAAATGATCAAATAAAGATAATAGGTGGGTATCTTTAATCTCTGCACAATCTTTTCAAGAGAAATTAGTGAATTATTACAATGAGTTAAATACTTAGAAAGCCCTGCTGTTTGCCCCGTGCGAAGATTGGCTTCTATCGGGGCTTGCAGCGGGGATGAGTTAATTACCTTCTTAAGGAACTCGGGGTTTAATGCTCCGTATGAGCTTCCTTATCAGGAGGGTAAAGCTTTTCTAACGGAGAGATCTCTGAAAAAGTCCTTAAGAGACTGGGGAAGTGGGGTTCCAAACCCTTCGAATGCGGGTCATTTAGAAGTTA
>CAKZKY010000129.1 GCA_937124575.1 uncultured Pseudomonadota bacterium
ATTAAAAAATTCGAGAGCAAATGGCAATAAAAATTTTGAGTTTAATTGACGATGATAATCTTTTTATGATAAAGGTTCTATACTGAGAATCATTGGGAGAGGAAAAGTGGAGAAGAAGCCAAGAGTCATTGATCATGAATTTAAAGAATGGAACGAAAGAATGATTCAGAAGTATGATCCTGATGCCTTCCATCACCATCCTAATCCATTGATCCGTTTTATTGAGAACAAAAGAGTTCGATCCATCTTTAAAATGATGAATATCGAAAAAGAAGATTGGGTCATTGAAATTGGTTGCGGGGCCGGAAACATCATTGAAAAAGCTTCCACGGGTATATTATTCGGAACGGATATCTCGCCTTCCATTCTTTTAAAAGCCCGAAGCAGGCTGAATCAAAAGGCTCATCTCTTTCTGGCGGATGCTCAGAATCTGCCCTGCAAAGGCCAAGTTTTTACGAAAGTGATCTGTTCGGAGGTCCTCGAACATATCTTAGAACCCTCTTTGGCTTTAAATGAAATGAGTAGAATTTTAAAAGACCGTGGAATCGCAATCGTCTCAATACCCAATGAACCATTGATCAATCGTTTAAAAAACATCTTCGTTCGTCTTAGAATATTCAAGTGGCTCTTTCCCAAGGTGCCAGAGAAAATGAATGATGAATGGCATCTCCATATATACGACCTGGATGGTTGGCTCAATTTATTCAAGATATCCTTTAAAGTCAATGGCATCAGAAGTGTTCCTTTCCCATGGCTTCCTTTGAGATATGTGGTTCATCTCGAAAGGCTGGAATGAACATATATAGGGTCGCAATTATCGTATGATCAACAGCGAACGTTTTACCATATCAAAAAAAGAGGCATGGGTTCTCATCCTTTGCGTACTCATTGGCTTTGCCCTCAGGTTCTACACCTTCGACCAGAAATCCCTCTGGACGGATGAGGTCCACACCTTTAATGAATCGAGAGATGATATCGGAGGACAATTAAAATTTTATAAAGAGAACCCTACCCATCTTCATCCTCCTCTCTTCTTCATTCTCACCCATCTCTTTTATCCTTTTCCGAAACCCGAACGAGACCTTAGAATCATCCCGCTTCTCTTCGGGACCCTCTCGATCTTTTTAATCTATTATCTTTCAAGGCCGTTTTCTCCACGTATTGCCATTCCATGTTCCCTCTCTATCGCCTTTATGGTTTACCATATTAACCTCTCACAAGATGCCCGATCATATTCGCTTCTCATGTTTTTTAGTATGGCTGCCGGCTTTTTCTTCATCCATTATCGAACCACTCTCAAGAAAAAATACCTCCTCTTCGTAGCCATCTTCTTTGCCCTTTCATTCCACACCAGCTATTCCTCCATTCCTTTTATTGTCTTTTTGCAGCTCCTCTGGTTCTACTGTCCGGACGAGAAACATCCAAGGATACCTCCGCAATTTCCTTATTCGTTTCTGATATTAAATGGTTTTACTCTTTTATTCTGTTTCCCTTGGATCCTGTTTGTCGTTCTTAATTTTAAAGAATCATTTCCAAAAGAATTCCTTTTAGACTTATTTTCCATGAGGGATACCCTTTCTTTATCAAACCTCCTGTGGAGTGTTCTTCATGACTGGGTGCCTTTTTATCCGCTCATGATCGTCTCAACCTTATTGCTTGCACTCTTTCCCATCTTTTCAAAGGATAGGGGAAATTCCCTTGTCCTTTTAGCCTTAATTATTTTACCCGTTTTAGGGTTATACCTGTTCTGCAAATTGCTGGGTGTGACTCACTTCATTTCCACAAGATATTTTGTATGCTTTCTCCCCTTTTTCCTTATCACGCTTTTTATCGCCCTCGATTCCATTGAGGTTAAATTCGGAAGATTAAAAAAATTCGTCCGTCTAAAAATATTATTGGTGATCTTTTTTATTTCGACTAATCTTGTGCTCCTTCCCTTGTATTATCTTTCTGAAAAACAAGACTTTAGGGGTCTCGTGACCTATCTGAAAAAGAATCTTAAAGAGGGGGATAAGATTTTCGTAGAGGATCCTATATTTGCAATAGGAATTTTACATTATTTTGGCCAATATCCAACAAGGCGACATCATCTGTATATTATTAGTAATGAGTCAAGAAATGAGATGAAAGCTCAATCCCTTTTTAACCTTTTTAAGGAGATTGAATTTAGATC
>CAKZKY010000130.1 GCA_937124575.1 uncultured Pseudomonadota bacterium
ACCCACTGGACTGTTGGAGGTATTATCCGGATGGGCTCTCCGCCCTGGCCAAGTGGGCAGGTCTATCAGTAATTGAAGCAAAGACATGTTGGGGGCAGTCAGGTTTTTCAGACGGCAGCGACCTCTGGGGTGACAGTTTCTGCATTTTGCGTAAGGATGCGGCTGAAAACCCCGCCCAAAACGTTCTTTTCCGAAAACCAGCAATAGGGGCAAAAAAAAGAACCCCCCCGCACGAAATCGGAAAACCAGTCTCTTACTATTTCTTCACACGGAACGATGTGATAAACACCATTTTAAAAAGTGGGATTTCCGCAAAAAGAGTCTTGGAGATCGGCTGCGCCGGCGGCGCCACTGGCAAGAAACTCAAAGAGAGTCTCGCAGCGGAACGATATGTTGGCATTGAGATATCGGAGGAGGCCGCAACAGCTGCAAAGCGATGCCTGGACCAAGTCATTGTAGCGGACATTGAAAAGACTGACCTCCGGGATTACGATCTTATACACGGAAGTTTTGATCTGGTGCTCTTTCTTGACGTGCTGGAACATTTGTACGACCCGTGGAACACGCTATCCCGTCTTACCGAGTTTCTTAAGTCGGGCGGCTATGTGGTCGCCTCCATCCCAAACATCCAGAATATCTCAGTCTTGAGAAGCCTGATCAGTGGGAAATGGAAATATGAAGAAGCAGGCTTACTGGATTTAACACATATAAGGTTTTTCACCCGGAAAGAGATCGAGCAGATGTTTGTGGCCGTGGGTTTATATATCGAAAAAATTGAGCGCGTTCTGAACCCCGCCATTGACCTGTCTCAGGTGAAGGACAGGGGCAATAAAATCAATATCGAGAGCCTGAGTTTGACCGACCTCACAAAGGAAGACGTGCTCGACCTGTTGACATATCAATATATCCTCGTAGCCAAAAAGGGGGGTAGAATTGGAAAATAGAGATATAGCCTTACCCCAAGTTTCAGAAGAGGTAGATAAACCGATTTCAGGTTCTATCGTTGCTGGAAAGAATCAAACCCTCGTTTCGATCATCATCCTTGCTCACAATCAGATTGAATATACAAGAAAGTGTTTGGACAGCATTTTTAAATATACCGATGTGCCTTTCGAATTGATTGCCATTGATAACGGTTCGACGGATGGGACCCTTAGGTATTTGGAGGACATAAAAGAAGGACGGGTAGAAATCGGAGGGTGGAGGGTAAGGGTTGACGAAGAGGGGGAAGTCAGGGCCGATAAGGTAAGGTCGGGAAAAGGAAAGCGGAAGAGAAGAGAAAGAACCGAGATAAAAGAATTTGCCTGCAAGCAATTTAAGGTAATTCGAAATGAGAAGAATTTGGGATTCGCCTCTGGAAACAATCAAGGCATGGCAGAAGCCAGGGGCGACTATCTCCTCCTGATGAATAATGATGTGGTCGTCACTTCAGGATGGCTGGAACGGATGATCGCTGTTGCTGAAAGGAAGCCTGAAATCGGCATCGTTGGTCCGGTGTCAAACTATGTTTCAGGCCCACAATGGGTGAAAGAAGTCGCCTATGATCCCCGGTCCCTGGAAGGCCTCGATCAATTTGCTCAGCGTTATGCACAAAACCGGAACGGGCATGCAAAACCCTTCTGGCGGGTGGTCGGTTTCTGCATGCTCATTAAACGGGCCGTTGTGGAGAAGATCGGGGGATTGGATGGCCGATACGGGCTGGGAAATTTTGAAGATGACGACTTTTCGCTTCGGGCGACCTTAGCCGGTTTCGAGAGCTGGATCGCTGAGGACTGTTTTGTTCACCACTTCGGAAGCCGGACTTTTACCGGAGCCAGGATCGACTACAATAAGAGTTTAAATGAGAACTGGGAGATCTTCAAGAAAAAATGGGGAATACCCGTAGAGGTGAACTACGGGGCCCCTTATGATATGGCTCAGGTTTTGAGACAGGGTTTTATACCAGCCAAACACTACTATCCATTAAACCCGGAAAAATTTTCGGCGTCCCAAGGCGAAGAACTTTTCCAATCAGGAGATATTGAGGGAGCAAAGCATATTTTTAACCGGATCCTCGAGGGGAATCCGAAGCACGTCGATGCACTCAACAACTTAGGCGTCATCACATTTCAGGAGGCAAAGATCGATGAGGCGATTTCTTACTTAAAGCGCGTGCTGGAACTGGATCCAAACCACCTGGATGCGCTGGAAAATCTCGGACATTGTCTGGTTGCCAGAGGAGCCTATTGGGAAGCTGTTGAGTGGTTTAAGAAAGCATCGGACCTGAAACCGGATGATACCCGTTTATTGAATTCCCTTGCAAATTGCTTCGTTCAAACAGGGGAGTTTGCCAAGGCAGAGGGAATTTACGCCCGGTCTCATCAACTAGACTCCACCCAGTCCCCTGTCATAAAAATTCTTGCCGAATTAGGAAGATTGAAGGAATTTAAGGTTGAAAGGAGAATGACCCCTTGAAGAGAACGTGGAGACAGCGATCCCAAAAACAGATAGCCCGTTTTGAGAAAACCCTTCACTCCCCTGAAGCTAAACTCTCTCTCTGCATGATTGTTAAGAACGAGGCAGAACATTTGGCCAACTGTATCAGGCCCCTCATTCCAATCGTTGATGAAATCATCGTGGTGGATACTGGTTCCACGGATCAGACAAAAGAAATCGCGAGGCGATTGGGAGCGAAGGTTTATGATTTCCCTTGGTGTGATGATTTTTCAGCAGCCAGAAACGAGTCCATCCGTCATGCCACCGGAGACTATATTCTGTGGTTGGATGCGGACGATCGAATGGATTCTGAAAATGTGAATAAACTAAAACAACTAAAAAAGAGGTTTCCAATCAAAAGAGATCAAGCCTATTATGCAGTGATCTATAGTGAGTCCCCATTAGATGGAGAAGCGCAGTTTCTACAGTTGAGGGTTTTCCCAAAAAGAGAAGGGATTGGTTTTGAAGGGAGGATCCACGAGCAGATCTTTCACATCCTCCTCAAAAAGGGAATACAGCTGGTACAGACAGACCTCCGAATCAGACATACAGGGTATCATGATCTCCAGACCAATATTGAAAAAGCGAAAAGGAACCTAAGCCTCATTGAAGAAGAATTAAAAAGGGATCCTGAAAATCCACTGCTTCATTATCATGCCGCTCGAACCCTATCCGGTTTAGGGCGACATCGGGATGCAATCTCATATATGGAAAAGATCACTGAGAACCCTCATGTCCGAACAAATGAGAAACGCCTATTTTTTGAGGCCTCTTTGCTTCTCGGTAAATACCACTTTTATATTAAAGAATATTCCAAGGCCCTCTCCATTTATAGTGAGTTAGCCACGGAATTTCAGGACGAAAGCCTACTTCAACTCTTTTTGGGAGAAGTCCTCTTCTTTTTAAAAGAATACGAGAGGGCCGAGAAGCATCTGTGTCAATCCTTATCCCGACCCATGAAGGTCACTTTTTTCCCTTTGAATCTGGATCAGTTAACATTTTATCAGCATTTTTTTTTAGGATCTTGTTACGCAGAGATGGGAAAGCCCGATTTAGCCAGGGAGATGTTTCTTAAATCTCTCAATGGGGGCAGGGAAGATTATAAGGCATTGGAAGCCTTGGGACTTTTGAGCCTTAAGCAAAACAGATTCGAGGAGGCCACCAATTTTTATGGTAAAGCCATCGATGCTGGAGCCAGGTCAGATAAAAATTATGCGAATTTAGGGCTTGCCCAAAAGAAATTGGGTTTATGGAAACAGGCTGAAGAGTCTTTTAAAAAAGCCCTGGAGATCAACCCCCATGGGGTTGAGGCATTGGCGAATCTCGGGCATCTCTATTACGAACAAAAGGATTATGCCCAAGCAGAAGATTGCTTCACCCGATCCCTAAACTTCCACCCCGATCTGAAGGATGTCCGGATCGCCTTGAGCGAAATATACTTTAGAAGGTATGAACTTGACCGATTGGTGGAACAATGTGACCACTTGTTGAAGGATTCGGATCTGCCTCGAACCAGGGTCATAGAAAGTTTTCGGGATCTGGGAGGTCTCTATCGGGAAATTGGCGATGTCCTTTTCAAAAAAGGTTTTTTGGCCTCTGCCCTGATGGCCTACCAGGTAGCGTTTCTCATCCATACAGATCGGGTAGTCATGGCAAAGATCCAAGAGATCGGAAAGATCTTAGGAAAAGAGAAAGAATCTCATTATAAGGTCCAGGAAGCCATCATTTTTTGGAAGGAGAGAGGCCTATGGGAAGGTCTTTCTGATCAGGCATCCGTCTGATTGAGATTTAAGTTTTCCTAACCGTTGGCCGATAAATATGGTGAAAGAAGTCCGGACTTTATTCCAGAGGAAAGGAGGTTTTGAAGAAGAAGGTTAGACTCTTTAACTTATCACTTTTAACTCTTTGGGCAGGGAAGCCCGAACAATCAAAAATTCAAGGAGGAGAATACTATGGCACTAAGAATCAACACTAATATTGCAGCATTGAATGCACATCGTCAGCTTGCTGACACAGATGCAAGGCTTTCGGTCTCTATGGAGAGACTCTCATCGGGCTATCGGATCAATAAAGCCAAAGATGATGTGGCCGGCCTTTCCATCGCCAATGCTTTAAGGATGGAGGTCCGTGGATTGCGGATGGCTCAACAGAACACCGCCCAGGCCACTGCCCTTCTGCAGATGGCTGAAGGAGGAGCCAATAAGATCGAAACCATCATCGAACGTCTGAAAGAGTTGGCCACCACAGCTGCTTCGGACAATACGGATGCCAACGGCCGGGCACGGTTAGATGCTGAAGCACAAGCCCTTCTTTCAGAAATCGATCGAATCGCCAATGATACCCAGTACGGAACCACGAAGTTACTCACAGGATCAGTAAACCTCACCTTCCAGATCGGTTCAGCCAACACTTCTACAGAGGATCAAATTGCGGTCAATCTGACCCAAGGTCTCGAAACCAATGATTTGGGTCTAAATGGGCTCAGCTTGGCCTCATTGGCAAGTGCTCAGTTGGCGATTGAAAGCATTAACAGTGCTTTGACCTCGATCAATATATCCTTAGGGGAGATCGGAGCGGCTCAGAGCCGACTCGAATTTGCCTCTGCAAACCTGGCCATATCTATTGAGAATATATCAGCTTCAGAATCGACCATTCGGGATGTGGATATGGCCTTTGAAATGGTGAACTTCACGAAGAATCAGATTTTGCTACAGGCGGGCACAGCCATGCTTGCTCAAGCCAATATGGCACCCCAGAGTATCCTCGCCTTACTTGGGGGACGTTAATCTCAGGAGACCTTTGTGGGAGGGGAGGGGGTGATCCCGCTCCCCTCCTTTCACTCTTCTCTTTACGGAGAAAGTTGAGATGGAAATTCCACCCTTAAAAGGAATACTGCTACCGTCCATGCCGAAAGAACCCTCTGAAAAGGTTCTGCAAAAGCCGGTGGAATCTAAGACCATGGAGACCAACCCCATGGTTTCTGAGGTCGTCCATCAAGTGATGTCGCAGAGAGATGAGGATATTCAGCAGTTAGTGGAAAACCTGAACCAATTTATGAAAAGCATCAATTACAGTCTCCAGTTCATTCCAGACCGGGAAGCCGGAGTCGTCATCATTAAAGTCGTGGACGGGAATGGAAGGGTGATCCGCCAGATACCACCGGAGGCCATGCAATCCCTTTCTGCGAAGATCGGAGAGAATATTGGCGTTCTCCTCAATTCGAAGCTTTAAGAAAGATGAACCTTTTGCATTCTCTTTATCACTTCATCCTCATTGAAGCAAAATTTTCTTCCATCCAGGTCCAATTGGTTTGTCTTAAAATATTCAGGAGGGTGAGATGGCTTCCACTAGCGCGGTAAGCGGCCTTTCCAGTGGATTAGACTGGAGAAAGATCATTGACCAGCTCAAGCAATTGGAATACCAGAAGATCAATCTGGTGAAGAACCAGAAGACGACCTATGAAAAGAAGATAAGTACCTGGCAAGCCATCAACAAGAAATTGCTTGCCTTGAAGTTGAAAGCAGAGACGCTCAACACCTCAAAGGGGTTCAATCTTTTTACAACTTCACTCTCTTCAAATACTCAATCCAATGCGGAAGAGATTCTTTCTGTGAGTGCAGGCGAAGAGGCTTCTCCTGGTACTCACCAAATTGTCGTTCACCAATTGGCAAGTGCCCAGAAACTCTCTTCTACGACTTTTGCCAGTCAACATACAGCCCTCAATCTTTCAGGAGATATCCTCATCAGTGGAAAGACCGTCAAGATTTCGTCAACGGATACCCTCCTGAGCCTCCGGGATAAGATCAATGCTGTGAATACGGGTACGAATCCATCAGGGGTATCTGCCTCTATTGTCAATTATGGAACCGAAGGCTACAGGCTGATTCTATTGAGTGAAAAAGAGGGTTCTGAAGGGATTTCACTGCTTAATGGAGGGTCCACAAACCTCATCGGCTTACTCGGCTTTGTGGATTCATCTGAGAAGACGGTCAAACAAGCCATCTTAGGGGGACATAAAAGTGATGCATTTGCTTATGCGGACAAAGCCATTGGGGGAGTGGATCTACTCAATCTCACCAGTGCTCAGACCGGCGTTGTTCAGATCACGATCAATGGAGTAGTTCGATCTGTCTCCATTAATCTGGCCACAGACTCCCTTAACGATCTTCGCGACTCCATTAACCGTGCATTCCATGGACAGTTTTCTTCAGATTCCGCTTCTGTCGTCAGTGAGACCCTGAATGGAAAAACCACTTATCGGCTTCTCATCGAGGGTAACGAGATTACCTATGAAGATTCGAATAACATCCTTGAAACTCTCGGGGTTCTAAAAAGAGCAGGCTTCTCTGAGGAAAGAGGGGTAACGGCCGATGTAGCGAATACCTCAAAGGGGAAGGCGATTTCTCCCTCCACCCTGATCAAAGAGATTGATGGTTATTTGGACTATGTTTCAGGCGATAGGATTCGATTGACCGGTGTGGATACAGATGGGAATTCAGTTGATACGACCTTTGTTATCGATGATACAACAAACATCGGAAACCTGCTTGAAGCCATTAAAGAAGCTTACGGAAATGTGACCACCCACGTAACGGCTGACGGAAGAATCCGAGTGATTGATCAGGAGATTGGAGATACTGATCTGAACGTGATTCTCACTCCAGAAAAGACCGGATTGAGATTCGATTCGGATCATCAATTGAGTGATCTTTCAACCATCCGTAAGAGAGAGATTCAGGCAGGGAGGGAGGCCATCTTGTCAGTCGATGGGGTCGTCGTTCCCTCATCCTCCAATGCCGTGAAGGATATCATCCCTGGAGTGACATTAAATTTGAAGAAGGTTGATTTAAGTACGACTGTGACCGTATCGATCAATAGGGATTACCCAGCCATGCTTGGGAAGATCAAGGAGTTGATCAATGCTTATAATGAAGCCATAGAGGCCATACAGAACCAGTTAACTTATGGTAAAGGAGAAGGGGATACTCAAAAACCGCTTTTCGGAGACAGCACGCTGAGGTCAATCCGATCGAATCTCACACGGGTCATCCTGGGAGATTTTTTAGACCAAACCAACACGATCTCATCGCTTGGCTTGATAGGGATCAATCTGGATGTGCAGGGCAGATTGAAAGTGGACGACCAAAAACTTACAGGATATCTTGAAACCCATTTTGAGGATGTTAAAAAATTGTTTTCAGTGGGCTGGTCTTCCACAAATAGCGATTTGAGCTATGTGTATCACACAAGCGATACCCAGTCAGGGACTTATTCGGTTCAGATCACGGCGATAGATCCCCTACAAGGGTACTTGAAGGAACCCGGGGATGCGGTTGGTAATGGAGAATATCTGAGAGGAGTCTCAGGCGATGCGAAGGGGCTGATCGTCCGCTACTCAGGCATGGAAACAGGAACCATAGGAAGTGTGACGATCAGCTTCGGGGCGGCCGAGCTTCTGAATCGGTCTATCCTCCAGATGACGGATTCCTTTAATGGGGTCATCGCGAATAAGGCAGAGGGCATTGAGAGGACGGTCAAGAATTTGGATCAGAGCCTCCTCCGTTTGGAGGAACGCATTCAACAAAGGATGGGCGAATTGGAACGTCGATTCGTTGCGATGGAGACAACATTGAGCACCTTGCAGAGTCAATCGGGTTGGCTTACGGGACAGATCAATTCCGTAAGCCGCGGCTGGTGGTGGTAAAAGGGAGGCTTATCTCAGATGCATGGGACAGGATGCCAGGTTTATCAAAGATCTCAAATTTTAACTGCAGACCCCAAACGTTTGGTCCTCCTCTGTTATGAGGAAGCCATTAAAAGTCTTATTCAGGCAAGTGCAAAATATCAATCCAAAAATTATGAAGCCAAAGGTCGAGCGGTTCAACAGGCTTTAGACCTCCTTAATTATCTGCGGGAAACCCTCAATTTTGAAAAAGGAGGAGATGTTGCCAGACATTTGGACCGTCTTTATGGATTTATGATCGGTTACGTTCTTAAATGCGATCAGAGCAAAAATGGACAGGGATTTACGGAGGTGGCAAAAATGCTTGAACAGTTAAAGACAGCCTGGGAAGAGGCTCTTTATCGAAAAGCCGAGAGGCCCTCTCCTTTTCCCAAGGAGGGGACCTCGCCTTTTTATACTCTGTCCGAAGGTGTTCGAATCGAATGAGGCAGAGGACGATGGATCCGTCCGACCTTCTTCAGTCTTTAAGAAAGAAGCTGAAGCTCTTAAGGGAGATGTTATCTGTTTCTGAGGCGATGAACACTGGACTCCACCCATTTGAAATGGGCAGGGTGACCGATGGGTTGACCAAGCGACAGGAATTGATGAGTCGTATTGACCAGATGGATAAAGACATGAAATATCTGCAGGGGGATCCTCCTTGGTCCACACTGAACTGGCCAGAGGGATGGAAAGATGAGATACGGTTGTGCTGTCAATCGATCGAAGAAGTCCTTCATCAGATGAAGACCATGGACGACGAGTGTTATGAACGGATTTCTGTGCTCCGCGATGACGTGAAAACTGAAATACAGCTTGCATTGCAGGGTATGCTGACTGTCCGAGGCTATCAGGGGAAGTCGGCCAACACGCCAAAATGTCTGGATGTTGAAAGGTGATCCTTCTTTTCCCCCTTCTATTTCGTTCATCAATCCTCCATGGGGATTTCCTATTTAAGCGGTTGAAGATTTTTTGAGCGAAGGGCAATGGGGAAGGGGGATCCATTGAGCGATTGTTAAATTAGGATTGATATGATTCAAGCACGAACTCGACCGATTCGTATCTGGATTGCAGAAGATGAGGATGAGCTACGAGAATTGCTTCAAGACGCTCTTACGGATGGAAGCCGGAGGGTTCGAACCTTCCAAAATGGTCGAGAAGTGGTTGAAGCCTTGCATCAGGATCGCTTCGACATCCTGGTGACGGATCTCATCATGCCTGAGATGGACGGGATTGCGGTCCTCAACGAGGTGAGGAATTTTCTTCCTGATTGTATTGTCATCATCATGACCGGTTACGCCTCTCTCGATACGGCCATTCAGGCCATCCGGGGAGGGGCTTATGATTATATTCGCAAGCCATTTAAATTGAACGAACTGGAGATTGTCATTCAAAAGGCCTGCGATCGGATTGTTCTGTTACAGGAAAATAGGGACCTCTTTCAGGAACTCCGGGAGGCGAAAGAGGAATTGAGACAATTAAAAGAAACATGGGATGAGCATTTGAACCAGGTCCTTAGCATCTGCTGGATGATATTCGGTGAAAGGAAGAGTCCGGAGACGGATCTAATCCTCAAACAGGTCAATCCCCTAACTCCCAATCTTAACCACAGGAAGGGAGAGGCTGAGGAGAAGGTTTTTGAGACACTCCAACGCCTAACGGAACTTAAAAGGGAGAAATCCATCACCGAACAGGAATTCTCAACCTTCAAAAGTCTCTTGCTCAAGAGGCTCACCGAGTGATGTGCCCTGTGGGAATGGCAAAACCCAACCTTCAGCGCTTTGATTGGACCGAAGCCCTTCCCACGAGAGGTCTTTACAGCCCTATGATGCTTCGTGAATAAAGGAATGAAATTCAATTTGACAAGGAAACTGGAGAAGGTTAACATAAACTCCAGTGGATTGTTTTTTCGGAAGAAAACCGGTCATCATGGTAGACCCTAAGATCCTCGGGAACAACGAAATCCTCTTTAAGATGCTAAAAGACCATTCTCGGTGTTTGAGAATCGGAAGGTTGGTCCATGGGGTTGTCCATAATCTGAATGGCTCGGTTCAAATCCTCTCCATGCAGATGGAGATGATGCGGAAATTGATGGATAAGAAAGACGATCGGAGCCATGCTTTCATCCTCGAGAAGATGGAACAATGTGCATCGCAGATTGAACACCTCCGAGGGATATTAACAGGCTTGGAAACCGAACCGTTTGATGCCGAGAGGGGGACTTCCCAGAAGATCCAGTTACACGAGTTGATTGAACGGGCGTTGGATTTTTTCCGTCATAACCTTTTTTTTAAACATCAGGTGAAGGTGAACAAGAATTTCACGTCCCGATTACCTTCGTTAAGGGGGGATGAAACCGATTTTCATGAAGGGCTATTGAATCTTATAGAGAATGCGATTGAGGCGATGGAGGAGACCCCTCGAAAGGAACTCACCCTGATCACACGGGCCAGCCATGAACATATTCAGCTGATCATTCAGGATACAGGGTGCGGCGTCCCGGACCACCTCCGGGGTTACCTATTCACACCGTTTTTTACCACGAAGAACGGAAACCATTATGGAATAGGACTCTATATGACCCGTCAATTGCTTACCCCTTATGGGGCTATCGTTGAACCCTTCTCAAGACAGGGGGAGACACTCTTTTCGGTGAAGGTCCCGCGCTGAGCCCACCCCCATCCACCTACCTCCAGCCGTCTCACATGGATTGATGGATCATCCTCAACAAAGAAATGAGCAAAGGGCGCCCATGATTATGGGCGATACGCATTCCTCTCTTATCGGACCACTCATCTCTCTTCTTTCAAATCGGGTTCTTCGGCTCAGGACGGGTTTCGGTTTGCGGTTCAAATTCCATCTCCCGGTGGGTGAGGATGACGAAGTCCACCCTCCGATTTTGAAGCCTTCCCTCTGGAGTACTATTCTTATCCACCGGCCGGAATTCGGCATAGCCCGTGGCAGAGAGTTTTTCGGGATCGAATTGGAAATGCTCGAGCAGATATCGGACGATCGTGGTTGCACGCGCTGTTGAGAGCTCCCAGTTGGAAGGGAATCGGTAAGTATTGATGGGAACGTTGTCCGTATGCCCTTCAATTCGTATATGGTTCGGGATTTTTTCTAACGTCTGACCTAAGACATTGAGGATCGGTTCCATATCCGATCGAATCGAAGCCTCCCCAGAATTAAAAAAAACATGTTCGGAGATACGGATGACCAGCCCCCTTTTTTCAAGGATGAATTTGATCTGATTGGGGAGAGTCGAGCTGGAGTTGAAGGTCTTTCCCTTAGAAACCTCCTCAATCCCTTTTTTGATCTCTTCCGCCATCTTCACGAGCGCTCTACCATCGGCTGTGTAAGCCTTCCCTTCAATCGGGGTGATGCTGAAATGGATCGGGGCTGAAAAATTTGGGAAGACCCCTGGTTCCTTATGCGTCATCTGGATCGGCAACACCGACCCCAAGGCCCTCTGAAGGGATTCCACGGCCGATCCCATCTTCTTTCCGTCCACCCTTGAAACGGAATACATCGTGACGAAGAAAGCGAAGAGGAGTGTGATGAAGTCTGCATAGGAGACGAGCCAGCGCTCAATATTTTCATGTTCTTCTTCAGAATGTTTCTTCTTCTTTTTTGCCATAAAAATTGGTCCTCTGCCCTTTGAGTTACCCTTGCTGCGTGCCTTTAGATCGGTCAGGGTCTGGGTTAGGATGCATGCATATTTTTCTGTTTTTCTGTAAGGAACGCTTTGAGCTTTTCTTCAATCAGTCTCGGGTTTTCTCCAGTGGAAACAGAAACCACCCCCTCGAGGATCATCTCTTTGAGGATCATCTCATGCCGATGCCTCAACTCCAGTTTACTGGCAAGGGGCAAGAAGAGAAGGTTTGCCGATGCGACCCCATAGACCGTAGCCACAAAAGCAACTGCGATCCCTGATCCCAGTTTCGATGGGTCATTGAGGTTCTCCATCACATGGATGAGTCCCAACACCGCGCCAAGGATACCAATGGTCGGAGCATATCCCCCTGCGGCCTTATAGACCTTTGAGCTCATCTTCCCATGTTCTTCTAAGTATCCTAGCTCCGTTTCCATGGCCTCCCGAAGGGCATGGGGCTCAATCCCATCAACGGCCATGGTGAGGGCTTTTTTTAAAAAAGGATCTTCAACGTTTTTGACCTCTTTTTCGAGGGAGAGGATGCCCTCTTTTCGAGCCTTATTGGCATAACCCGTAATCTGAGAGATCACCTGATACGGGTTGTGGGGGGGTTCTTTCAGGGTAATCTTCACATCCTTAAAGGCTCCGATGACCCCATCAAAAGGAAAACTGACAAAGACCGCGCCGAAGGTGCCTCCGAGGACGATTAATGCGGCCGTAAATTGCATGATGGAACCAATATGTCCACCCTCTAAGGCCTGACCGATCAGAATAGCTCCGATTCCAAGTACTAAACCGATGAGCGTTGCTTTATCCATAATAGAATCTGAAAGATGACATCAATGGTACAATGATGATCGATCCGAGAAACCAGATTTCCCTGGTGAGCTTGGATGTCCTTTTTCAACCTCGCCCTGTCCCATCCATCCTCCTATCGTTACGAGTCAATCGGGATACACGGATTAAAGATAGATCTCCTGTAATCCGTTACCTTCTTGATGACCTCCATCACGGTCTCCTGCACCACAATCTTTTCTCCGTTGGTAAGCGTCAGCATGGTGTCAGGGGTTTCTTCAATAAAAACGATGAGATCAGGATTGATCACGACGGGTGTATGGTTCAATCGGGTAACAGTGATCATAACGGTTTCATTCTCCGGCTTTCATTTGAATCATCGGCTAAGAAATGGAGGAACTTTAATGAGATTTAAGGAAAATCAGGTTTGACCCGATAAATAGGATGAATAACGAAAAAAAACAGAAATCAACGAAAATTTGGTGTGATCATCGGGAGATTCAAATCAACAAGTCAAAGGAGTTTTCAAACAATTCACTCAGAATGATATATCTGTTTCTGAGACGCTAAAGGGGAAGATCATGGGTGAGACAAAGACAGATCTTATGGAATCGGTTGAGCAATTGGCGGTTCAAAGCATGATGCTGGAGTCCGATGACCTTCCTGGCATGGGCACGGTCCTTGATTTACTTGAGAAAGTTGATCAGGCAGCAACAGGCATGGGGCTTCCTTTTATTCATTCCTTCTCAGAAGTCATCCGGAAGTTAATCGAAAAGATGATTCTGAATGAATGTCCTGATCCTTTAGAAGGACTCAGTCTGATTCAAACAGGGATAAAAATACTTCAGAGCCGAATCGCTTTCCCGGATCATCCAGACTCACCTGAGGAGGAATCGTTCTGGAAGAGGCAAGAACCATTGACCGGAGGGAAACGATACGCTCAAAACGAGATAAAGCTCCATGAATCGAAAGATGAAAAGGATTCTGCCTCATTCCCTATTGATCAGGATGTTGAACTGTATCGAGATTTTATTTCAGAGGCCATTGAGCATCTCGGAACGATTGAGTTGAATTTAATCAATCTGGAACAATCTCCTGATAACAGAGAATATATCAACGCAATTTTCAGGCCTTTTCATACCATCAAAGGCGTATCCGGATTTCTCAATCTCCACCATATCCAAAGATTTTCTCATGCAATGGAATCTCTTCTGGATGAGGCGCGAAATGAGAGGCTTCAGATCACGCAAGAAGTTGTGGATTTTATCCTTGAATCGGTGGACCTGCTGAAGCAGATGATCCACGATCTGAAGAACCACGTTGAATCTGGCTGCCTTGGAAGTTCTGGGTTTGAGCTGGACCCCTATCTGAAGAAGATCGAGCTTCTCAAAGGAGGCGATCGAGCGATCGTCATGACCGAAAAGGAGGAAAAGAAGACAGATTTTGAAAAGGACTCCGATCGAATTCCTGCTCGAGAAGTCCCCCGCCTTGGAGAAATTCTCAATGAACGCGGGATCGTCTCATCCGAAGATATTTCTTATGCTTTAAAGGAGCAGGAGCGTGGAGGGGCGTCTCTTAAATTGGGAGAGGTTTTGATCAAAGAGCAGAAGGCCAAACCCGACCAGATCCTCTCCGCTCTCAGGGAACAGAAACGGATCTCATCGCAGTTCAGTGAGGTTACGGTCAAAGTGGATACGAATAAGTTAGACAATCTCGTGGATATGATTGGAGAGCTGGTCATCGCCCAGTCTTTAGTGGAGCAGAACCCCCTCTTTTCATCCCTGCGGGATCAGAAACTGGTCAGAGATTTTTCACAGCTTAAAAGGATCACGGCAGACCTCCAGAAGATCTCGATGTCCCTCCGTATGGTTCCCATCCGGCAGACTTTTCAGAAGATGGTCCGTTTGGTCAGAGATCTGGCCAAGAAATCGGAAAAGCAGGTGGAGCTCATCATGTCCGGCGAGGAGACGGAGATTGACCGGAATATGGTGGAGAGTCTCTATGATCCTCTGGTGCATATGATTCGGAATGCTGTGGATCATGGAATTGAATGGCCGGAGGAGCGGGTCAAAAAAGGAAAACCGCAGACCGGTAATATCTTTTTGAAGGCCTATCAGAAGGGTGGAAATGTGGTCATCGAGATTGAGGATGACGGTCAGGGGCTAAACCGTAAAAAGATCCTCCAGAAGGCAAAAGAGAGGGGCCTGGTCTCTGATGAGGTTTTAACTGATCATCAGATTGATAATCTCATCTTTGAAGCGGGATTTTCAACATCAGAACAGATCACCGACATCTCTGGACGAGGGGTCGGGATGGATGTGGTGAAGAAGACGATTGAGAAACTGCGGGGAAAAGTTGAGATCTTCTCCCAGGAAGGAAAGGGATCACGATTTATCATGCGCGTCCCTCTTACTTTGGCCATCATGGATGGCATTGTGGTTCGGATTGGCAAGGAGCGATACATCATCCCCACAGTCTTCATCAAGGAAACTTTAAAACCCAAGCCAGAGGACCTCTTTTCCGTCCATCACAAGGGAGATCTGATTAAGGTGAGAGAGAATCTCTTCCCCTTGATCCGTCTTCATCAGCTTCTCGGAGTAGCCACTGAAAAACGGAACCCCTGGGAGACACTGGTGATTGTGGTTGAGAACGAGGGGGTCCAGAAATGCTTGATGGTGGATGACCTGATTGGAAAACAGGAGGTTGTGATCAAAAATCTGGGTGAGCGGTTGAAGGAGGTCAAGGGTGTGGCCGGAGCCACCATCATGGGCGATGGCCGGGCAGGGCTGATCCTTGATATCCACGGTATTTTTGAGATTGATCACGGCCTTTCTTTGAAAAATGGAGGTTTAGGCTCTCCCCCTAACAAAGAGACAAGGATGCATGCGACTGCATGAGGCACAGAAGAGAAAAGGTCCAAGTGCCCGACTGGACAGGAAAGGGCAATCGAGAGATGAAAGAGATTACACTTTATACCGTTGTTCCCAAAATACCCGAGCCACTTAAACCGCTGGAGGAGATGGCCAGAAACATCTGGTTCTGCTGGAACATTGAAGCCATTGACCTGTTCCGGTCCATTGACCCAACCCTCTGGGAGGAGACCAATCATAACCCGATCGCCATGCTTGGCCGGGTAGGAAACGAGCGACTTGAAGAGATCCTTCACGATGAAGGATTTCTGCTTGAGATGAATCGCATTCATCAGGAGTTTCGACATTATTGCAGGGAGAGGAAGCCCTATGATTTTGGTCTGACGACTCCGGTAGAATTTACAGTGGCTTATTTTTCCGCAGAATATGGCCTTACGGACTGCCTTCCCATCTATTCTGGTGGGCTCGGGGTTCTTTCGGGTGATCATTTAAAGTCTGCAAGCGATCTATGTATCAATATGGTGGGAGTGGGCCTCCTCTATCAGAAGGGTTATTTTCGGCAGTACCTGAACGCGGACGGCTGGCAACTGGAGACCTACCCGGACAACGATTTTCACATTCTGCCCATCGAACTTGCAAGAGACGAGAAGGGAGACCCTCTCTCCGTTGAAGTGGAAATTGAAGACCGGAAAGTGAAGGTCAGGATATGGAAGATTCAGGTGGGAAGAGTCCCCCTCTGGATGCTCGATACCAATACGGTTGAGAACAGTGAGTCAGACCGAAACATCACTTCCGCTCTCTATGGCGGAGATGGAGCCATCCGGCTCAAGCAGGAGGCCATCCTCGGCATTGGTGGCATTCGGGCTCTGGACCGTCTCGGAGTGAAAGCTTCGGTCTTCCATATGAATGAGGGGCACTCGGCATTTGCGGTCCTTGAAAGGATTCGGTGTCTGATGGAGAGAGAAGGGCTCTCCTTCGAAGAAGCGAGAGAGGCTGTCTATACCAATAATATTTTCACAACCCATACTCCGGTACCAGCCGGCATTGATGTCTTTGACCGTAATCTGATTTCATCGGTCCTGGGTCAATATATTGCTACTCTGGGCCTTTCGATTGACAATTTTATGGCCCTTGGAGGGCAGGGAGGTCGGACCGATTCATCTTTTAATATGGCGGTGATGGCCCTCCGGCACTCCGCACAGTCTAATGGGGTGAGCCAGCTTCATGGATCTGTCTCACGACGAATGTGGAGCTATTTGTGGCCACAGTTACCTGAGGTGGATATTCCGATTGGAGCCGTTACCAATGGCATCCATATTCCTTCCTGGATCTCCAATGATCTCACCAGCCTGCTCGACCGGTATTTGGGAAGGCGTTGGGCAGAGGATCCTGATAACCGGAAGATCTGGGAGAGGGTGGAGCGGATTCCTGACTCAGAGCTATGGCGGACCCACGAACGGAGAAGGGAACGGCTGATCAGTTTTGCCCGAAGAAGGCTGATGGAACAGCTCATTCATCAAGGCGCCAACCAGGGAGAGGTCCAAAAGGCAGCGGAGGTATTAAACCCAGAGGCACTAACCATTGGTTTTGCAAGGAGGTTTGCTACGTATAAAAGGGGAGACATGATCCTGAGCGACCCAGAAAGGCTGGCCAATATCCTCAATCATCCCCAGAGACCTGTTCAGATCATCTTTGCAGGAAAGGCCCATCCTCAAGATCATCCAGGCAAAGAGGTGATTCAGAGGATCGTTCATCTGGCCGCTCAACCCCGGTTTAAACACAGGATCGTCTTTATCGAGGATTATGACCTCAATGTGGCGCGTTATCTTGTTCAGGGAGCCGATGTATGGCTCAATAATCCACGCCGTCCGCTGGAGGCCTGTGGAACGAGCGGGATGAAAGCCGCAGCTAACGGTGCGCTCAATCTGAGCATTCTTGATGGCTGGTGGGTGGAAGGATATGCGCCGGGTTTGGGATGGGCGATCGGAAGTGGTGAAGAGTATGAGGACCAGAAAGACCAGGACGAAATCGAAAGCCATTCCGTCTACAACCTGTTGGAGAGGGAGATCGTTCCCCTGTTCTATGAGCGAGGAAAGGATAATCTGCCCCGGGGGTGGATTCGGATGATGAAAGAATCGATGAAGACCTTGGCTGCCTATTTCAATTCCCACCGGATGGTCCAGGATTATCTCCACCGGTTTTATATCCCTTCATCCCTGAGATGGGATAGGATCCGGGCAGAAGATTTTAAAGGACACCGAGAGTTGATGCATTGGATGGAACATGTGAAGAGGCACTGGAGCCGGATCAAGATCATCGGTAAGAGAAGCGATTCAAGAAGAGGGATCATCCTCGGAAATCCCTTTCCGGTTGAGGTTGACCTGGACATGCCGGGACTCCGCCCCCAAGATCTTCTGGTGGAGGTCTATTATGGGCCGGTGGATTCTAAAGCCAACTTCCAAAGCCGCTCCACTATTCTGCTTCAGGCGAATCGCCAAGCAGGGGATATCTACACCTTTAAGGGAGAGATTCCGTGTCTGTCCGTGGGCCGCTTTGGTTTCCGGATTCGGATCCTTCCCCATCATCCATTGTTATCCAATCCATATTCCATGGGATTGATCCTGTGGGGTTAGGAGAGATGGTCATGCGTCAAATCGTCTCATGGTCATAGAGCCAAAGGATCAAGAGCCATGAGACCATGTGGTTCTAAGACTTTAAAACTATTAGACCATGGAAACCTTTATTGCCAGACAACCCATCTTCGATCTCAGACAGAATGTCTACGGATACGAACTCCTCTTCCGTTCGGGCTTTGACAACATCTTTCGACATTCCGATCCAAACCAGGCCACCTCCAAGGTTATTTCAGACAGTTTCTTTTTGATGGGGCTTCAGTCCTTAACCGGAGGGAAAAGGGCTTTCATCAATGTGACCCGGGACATCTTGGTCAATGAGTATCTCTTTCTTATTCCGAAAGATCGGATCGTGGTCGAAATCCTCGAAAATATTTCTCCGGATAGTGAAGTGGTAGCGGCCTGTGAAGAATTAAAACGGGCCGGTTACCTTCTGGCCATGGACGATTTTGTCTATGATGATCAGTATCTGCCGCTGATCGAATTGACCGATTTTATCAAGGTTGATTTCTTATCTACAGAGAGAGATGAGAGAGGATCTGGTGAAGAAGTTTGGATCATGGGGAATCCTTTTTTTAGCGGAGAAGGTGGAATCGCTGGATATGTTAACCGAGGCGAAAGAGTTAGGCTACGCTTACTACCAGGGTTTTTTTTCAGTAAACCGAAGATCATTTCTGGGAAGGACATTCCTGCATTTAAACTCCACTACCTGAGTGTCCTCCAGGAGATTCACCGACCGGAGCTCGATTTTGAGAAATTAGCAGAGATCATCAAGAGAGAGGTCTCCCTTTCCTTCAAACTGCTCCGGTACATCAATTCTTCATTCTTTGGATTGCGAAATAAGATCTCATCGCTCAAACAGGCCTTGGTCCTTTTGGGCGAACGGGAGGTAAAGAAATGGATTACCCTTATCACGTTAGCTACCCTTGGCCAGGATAAGCCAGATGAGCTGGTGATCCAGTCTATCCTCAGGGCGAGATTCTGTGAATCCTTGGGGCCCTATTGCGGACTTTCGAGCCGTTCCGAGGATCTCTTTCTAATGGGGTTGTTCTCATTGATTGATACCATCTTAGAGAAGGCCCTTTCAGAAATTCTCCTTGAGATCCCGATTGCCCAGGATATCAAAAGAGCATTATTGGGTGAAGAGAGTCTGCTGAGCGGTGTTTATCAATATGTTCTCTCTTATGAACGTGGAGAATGGGATAGACTTCTCGGACAGAGGGATTCGATTAAGATTGACGAAGGAAAGGCAGCAACCCTCTATATGGAGGCAGTAGAATGGAGTTCAAGGTTCATGACTCAGTGACCCTGGGTTATTGCATTTCAGAGTGAAAAGGTTTGACAGTCATACGTCAATTTAATGACAGCCGTTTAAAGAGTTAGTCAATGGCCATTATTCTCGAGTGACAAATTCGTCTGCTATATTAATAGGTTGAAAAAAGATTTCTGATTTTTAAAATAATGAAAATCCTGGCACGGGTCATGCTATTGATTGAGTCAAGGGCGATTATGCCATAAGGGTAAAACCTTGGGTTGTAAGGGTTTAAGGAATCCATGGTCCATCTTGGTTGATGCGAATGATCCACTCTTTGGAGAAAGTGATCTATTCATTTCCCCGCGTCCAAGCGAATTTGCCCCTGATTGAGAGGCAGTGTCGCAATCACAGGAGAGAGGGGGGGGCAGTCAGGTTCCAAAGATTTAGAAGGCGGACATTTTAAATTATGGAAAATGGTTGTTTGTATAAAATTGACGGTGTTTATACAGTTGGAATTTCTAAATCTAAACGTTTAAAGGTGACCGCTCTGAATCTTTGGGAAGCCGTTGGCTATGCTTTGAGTGGCTCTCTATTGCAAGGCGGCCACCCGACCACTTCTCCCCCCTCAAAGAAAATCGGTTTTTTTTCATATTAAAACACAGTCCCTGCAGGGTGGGGATGGGCGGAGTTTACTGAAGAAGGAAATGCAATGGAACGTGAGTTGGCTTCAGAATCAATCTTTTTGCTATACGAGGAGACGAAAAAGAGATTAGATGAATTGACCATTCTCTATGAGATGACCAAGATCTCACATTCAGCACTCCATTTCGATTTGATGCTCAGCGAGATCGTCAAGGCCATCAGCCATTTCTTGGGTCTTGAAAGACTTTCCGTCCTCTTATTTAATGAGAAGAGCGGACGATTCACCCTCCATCCTTCATCTATAGGGCTTTCACCTAAAACGATCGAAACTCCCCCGTTAGGATTAGATCAAGGGATCATCGGTTGGGTGGTGGAGCATAAAACCGCCCTTCTGGTTAATGATGTCCGGAATGATTCAAGGTATTTTGCAACCGAGGAAGGGATTCTCTCTGAGATGGCTGTTCCGCTTGAATCGAATGGAAAGCTCATTGGCGTCCTGGATGCACAGAGCTATAAAAAGGAAGCCTTTTCGAAAGAGGACTTCCGGCTTTTCGAAGTAGCCGCGGGACATCTGGCCACCCTTATTGAGAGCGCAGCCTCCGAAGAACGCTATCGCACGGTGGTCGAAAGCGCCCTGGATGGCGTTTTGGTCATGGGAGAAGACTTTCGATTGACCTATGTGAATGAGAGGCTGGCGGAGCTTTTGGGCTATCCAAGGGAAGAGTTGTTGGAGGCTAATTTTATATCCTTCCTCGACGAAAAGAGTCAGGCCCTTTTACTCGAAGAGAAGAATTCTCACCCGAAGGAATTGGAGGAGGCCTCCCGATATGAGATCAAGGTGCTTCGTCGCGATGGAGCGGTGCGTTATGTAGAGATGAGTTCCATCCTATTACGCGATTACCATGGAAACAGGAACAAGATTGCATTTCTGAAGGATATCACTGAAAAAAGGAAGATGGAAGAGCAACTGTTACAGTCAGAGAAGCTTCGGGCGGTTGGTGAGATGGCCAGCGGGGTTGCCCATGATTTTAACAATTCGCTTGCCATCATCCTTGGCAACACACAGCTCCTGCTGCGGACGATCAAAGAGAAAGAACAGGTGGAGACCCTGAAGATCATTGAAAAGGTCGTTAAGGACAGTGCTCAGACGGTCCGCCGGCTACTGGAATTCACAAGAAATGGGATACGGGAAGATCTGTACAGCGTGGATATCAATATGATTTTAAAGGAAGCCATCGAGATGACACGCCCCCGATGGAAGGATGAGGCCCAGGGCAGGGGATTTCCAATTGAGATGGTGACCGATTTTGGAAAGATCCCACCTGCCCAAGGTAATGTTTCAGAATTGAGAGAAGTCCTGATGAATATGATCTTTAATGCAATTGAAGCCATGCCAACGGGGGGCCGCATCGAAATCCGGAGCTTTCATCAGGGAGGGAAAGTAACTGTTCAGGTCTCGGACACAGGCATTGGAATGTCCGAGGATGTCAGAAGGCGGGTCTTCGAACCCTTCTTTACCACGAAACCTTTTTCAAATTCCGGATTGGGATTGAGCATGTCCTATGGAATCATCAAACGGTTTGGAGGCGAGATTCATGTGGACAGTGAACCTGGAAGGGGGACGACTTTTACCATCACCTTAAATGCGGGCCATGAGATTCAGAAAGACAAGATCTTTGAAGAGCCCTTGGAGCCAACGGTTCGAGAGGCCAAAATTCTGGTCATTGACGATGAAGAGATGATTCGAAAAGTGCTCCATCAAGTCCTCTCAAAAGGGAGCCATCAGGTGGTTACAGCCCGAAATGGACTTGAGGGGCTCCAGTTATTTGGACAGGAAAAGTTTGATGTGGTGTTGACCGATTTGGGGATGCCCGATCTGTCCGGTTGGGAGGTTTGCAGGGCGGTCAAGGCAATCAACCCCCAGACCTTGGTTGGAATGATTACAGGATGGGGGACCGAGGTCAGCGAGGAGAAGAGAAAGGAATACGGGATTGATTTCGTGATTCCAAAACCTTTCGATTTTCACCGCATCCTCAACCTTGTTGCCACCTCCATTCAATCTCCTAAGTAGACGATCTCCTTCCGAAATCATTTTTAAAGAGTTCCTGCCCTTCTCTCCTAACCCCATTAAGGTTTTTCTTGATTCAGCCCTTGTTTTGATTTATGATTCCCAATGCTGACTCCCCTTTGAAGCTGGATTGATCAGAAATGTCTCGAATGAAACAGGCAGCCAAACAGTATGGTGTGATGGCGGAAATCGGACGAATTATTACTTCATCACACGATATTAAGGAAATTTATGAAAAATTTGCCAAGGTCGTCAATAGACTGATCTCTTTCGACCATATCGCCATCGTGCTGATTGACCCCGGAGGACAATCCGTTCACTGTGATTATGTGAAAGGCGTTAAGATACCATCCTTGGAACCCGGAGACACATTTTTGATCTCTGGAACAATTACAGAAAAGGTGGTCAAGAGCCGTCAGGGAAGAATCATCCAGGGGAAGGATCTCCAGAGATGGCTCAAGCTCAAGAAAAATGGGAAGCACATTGCAGTGGTTCAAGTCGGACTTCAATCCGCTATTTCAGTACCGCTGATTTCAAAGAATCAGGTGATCGGGGTCCTTCACATCAGAACGAAGAAGGCGAATGCCTATACCAAAGCCGACCTACGGTTGGCGGAAAAAATCAGCGCCCAGATTTCAGGAGCCATTGCCAATGCGAAATTGATCGCCGAGCAGCAGAAACTGGAAGAAAAAACTTTTTTTCAATCGTCATTGATCAATCAGGTCCGAAACGCGGTGATTGCCACGGATCTGGACCGTAAGATCATTTTCTGGAACCGGTTTGCAGAAGTTCTTTTCCAATGGAAGAGTGAAGAAGCTATTGGGAGAATGATCACCGAGATGATCTCGGAGCAGGAGCTTACGACACTCAAACAGTCAGGGCACTGGGAAGGCGAATGTATTGGCATAAGAAAGGATGGTTCTACTTTTCCGGCGTTCCTGATGAATTCTATTTTCCGGAACAAGGAGGGAAAGGTGAGGGGGATGGTTTTTGTCGCCAACGACATCACAGAGCGTAAGCGAGCAGAGGACTCCCTCAGAGAATCGGAGAAGAAATATCGGGACCTCTTCGAAGAGTCGAAGGATGCCGTCTTCATTACGAATGCCCATGGTCAGCTTGTAGATATCAATCCTGCGGGATTGGAATTGTTCGGCTACTCTTCAAAAGAAGAGATTCTCAGTATCAACGTTCCAGAAAAACTCTATTATGACCCTAACGATAGAGATAAGGTGATCAGAGCCTTTGCCGAAAATGGATATGTGAGAGATTATGAATTGTCATTGAAGAAAAAGAACGGGGAGAAAATAATCGTCCTAATGACGGCAACGGCCATTCGGGGAAGTCATGGACACGTGATCGGGTATCGTGGCATCCTCCGGGATGTGACCGAAAAAAAGGACCTGGAAGAACAGCTTCTCCAGTCCCAGAAGATGGAAGCCATTGGACTTTTGGCCGGTGGCATTGCCCACGACTTCAATAACCTGCTCATGGTAATCCAGGGGAATGTTGAGCTCAGCTTGATGAACCTGGACCCCTCCCATCCGATTTACGAATCCCTTTTGAAGATCGAAGAAGGCGCCCAAAAAGCCTCTAATCTCACCCACCAGCTCCTTGCCTTTGGTCGGCGTCAGGTGCTTAATCCAAAAATTCTCAATGTTTCAGACCTGATCGAAAATCTGTCCCGGATGCTTACGCGGTTGATCGGAGAGGATATTGAGCTGAGGATAGAGATCAAACCCAACCTTAGACCCATCTATGCCGATTCCTCGGCCATGGATCAGATTCTGATGAATTTAATCGTCAATGCAAGGGAGGCGATGCATCAGGGAGGCGTTCTCATTTTGCAGGCTCGAAACATTGATCTAAATGAAGACTTTTGCCATCAACATCCGTTTGTCAATCCAGGAGAGTATGTTCAGATTTCCGTGACGGATACTGGAAGAGGAATGGATGAGAAAACCCTCTCTCGAATTTTTGAGCCCTTCTTCACAACGAAAGAAAAAGGGAGTGGACTTGGGCTTGCCGTAGTTTATGGGATCGTGAAACAGCACAGGGGGCACATCTTTGTATCCAGCCAGATTGGGAAAGGGACCCGGTTCGATCTCTATCTACCAGCCTATCAAGGCACTCTGGATCAGGAGATCTTAGAGACGGTCTTAGAGGAAATTCCTGGAGGATCAGAGACCATCCTTGTAGCAGAGGATGAGCGTGAGGTAAGAGAACTGTTGAAGATCCTTCTTAAAGGGCTCGGTTATAACGTGTTGATTGCATGCGACGGAGAGGAGGCGATCAGGACTTTCTCTGAGCATCGAAACCAGATCGATCTGGTCATCCTCGATGCCGTGATGCCCAAGATGAATGGACCTCTGGTCTATCAGCACATTGCCTCAACCGTTTCGCACCCTCCCTGCCTTTTCCTGTCAGGATATAGTGAAGAGGTGGTGGAAAGATATTTTGATCGAAGTCTAAATATCCCCATTCTTCATAAGCCTGTAACCCTGCGAAACCTTGGGAAGAAGGTGAGAGAGATTTTAGATCAGACAAAGAGAGTATAACCAGAAAAACCTCCCTATTGGCTCTCTTTTTTACATTGGCGGATTTGAAAGATCGGTGCAGATGGTTCAGCCATCTAAGGATGCCATCCTGTCATGCTTCCAAGTTCTTGAATATATTTGATTATTCTTAAAAAAAGATTGTTCCTTCCTCATCTTCCTTAAGGCGAAATCTCCCATTTCGAACCAAGCGGATCAAGAGATCTATGCATGGGTGAATTGGCCTTCTATTACAGGATGCTCACCCCGTGTGGGCGTTTCTTTGGAGCTCACAGGCCTTTTGCCCACAGGGCTCTATTTCGGGTTTATATCACCTAAATTGAGCGATTCACCCAATCTCACAAGGGGAGCGGCAATGCCTCCCCCCCTTTTAGGATGCGATGCATTGAACGTCTGGGTCACGGACCTTAAGCGTTCACCCGCCGGGTGATGATTGAACAGGCCCGAGGGTTGATTTAATCAATCAAAGGTCATCGCTCTAAATGGCTTTTCGGCCTCCCCGCTCCCCTGAGACTGTGTCATAATTGCAGGAGAAGAGGGGAGGCAGTCAGATTCCAAAGATTTAGAATGCGGGTCTTTTAGAGAATGGGAAACGGTTGTTCGAATAATGTCAAATGTTTTCATATGATTGGGACGCCTGAATTTAAACTATTAAAGGTGGCCGCTCTAACTCTTTTTCACCTGACCGCCTCCCCTCTTGAAAAAATCGAGTTTTTTTAAATTACGACACAGTCTCCCTGGTGAAGGGTAAAAGAAATCGTTCTACCTAAACTGAGCGATTCACCCTATTTCACAAGGGAGGCAGAGATGCCCCAAACCCTTTTAGAATGCGATACGTTAAACGTTTGG